>CAJBMC010000001.1 GCA_903954055.1 uncultured Actinomycetes bacterium
AAGATGCAATCAAGACCGCGGAGGCCGAACTCTGGCGCAAATCAGATCCTGCGGCGAAGGCACGAGCTTCCGATGTCGTTGCACAGCTCTCTGAATCAATTGCGAATTATGAGAAGGCTGCCGCCAAAGCACAGGCTGCCGGTAATGCAAAGAAGGCGCAAGAAGCGCTGGAATCAGCTGCTGCTCGTAAGGTCTGGCTTGTTGAAGCGGAAAAATCACTCGCAGAATTCGCTTGATTTTCTCGATCTTAGGTTCGATAGACGTCGTAGACGCCTTCAACGTTTCGCACTGCCGCTAGAACCGAATCTAGATGCTTCGCATCTGCCATCTCAAATGTGAACTTAGAAATAGCGACTCGATCTTTTGATGTGCTCACTGCGGCGCTCAAAATATTGACGTGTTGCTCAGATAAGGTGCGCGTGACGTCGGCAAGTAGCCGAGAACGATCGAGCGCTTCAACTTGGATATTAACCAAGAAGATACTTGCCGCACCGGCCAGCCATGAAACTCCCACCACTCGCTCACTTTGATGCTCAATCAGATCAGAGGCGTTGCGACAATCGCCTCGATGGACTGAGATTCCTGACCCCTTGGTAATAAATCCCATGATCTCATCGCCCGGAACCGGTGTGCAGCAACGAGCGAGCTTCACTAATACATCATCAACGCCTTCAACTTTAATCGCGCTACTGGTGCGCTTTCCGATTTGATTGTCGGTCGGGATTACTTCAATAGAAGGCTCAGGATGAGAATCTTCAACACCCATCGAATGAACCAACTTGTCGATGATTGATGCCGCCGACACATGTCCGTCACCGACGGAGCTATAGAGCGCTTCAATATCTGAGTAATGCATATCGTGGGCAAGCTCTAATAGTGCATGGCCGGCGAATATTTTCTGGAGCGGCAGACCTGCCTTGCGCATCTGACGTGCAATGGATTCACGCCCGGCATCGATTGCTTCTTCTCGACGCTCCTTGCTAAACCACGCCTTAATCTTCGAGCGAGCTCGTGGTGACTTTACAAAATTGAGCCAATCTCGACTTGGACCGGCTGAATCAGATTTGTTGGTGACGATCTCAACTACATCGCCGTTGTTTAACTTTGATTCGAGCGGAACTAAGCGCCCATTAACCTTCGCACCTGCACACCGAAGGCCAACATCGGTATGAACAGAGAATGCGAAGTCGACCGGTGTAGAGCCACCTGGTAGCGCAACTACCGAACCCTTTGGCGTGAAGACAAAGACTTCTGGACTTCCTAGATCGAAACGGAGCGCCTCTAGAAATTCTGAGGGGTCTTCCGTCTCCTTCTGCCACTCATGTAATTGACGAAGCCAGAGCATCTCTGGAGATTTCTGATCTCCCCCTTGCTTATATTTCCAATGGGCTGCAATACCGAACTCTGCCCGACTATGCATCTCATATGTGCGGATCTGAATCTCAATTGCTTTTCCGTTCGGGCCGATGACCGTCGTGTGCAGAGATTGGTAAAGATTGAACTTCGGCATTGCGATGTAATCTTTAAAGCGGCCAGGTACCGGACTCCAGCGTGCGTGAATCGCACCAAGAACTGCATAGCAATCGCGCACATCTTCCACTAGAACGCGAGTACCTACTAAATCATAGATATCGTTGAAGTCGCGGCCGCGCACAACCATCTTCTGATAGACCGAATAGAAATG
>CAJBMC010000002.1 GCA_903954055.1 uncultured Actinomycetes bacterium
CCTGATCCCACGTAAGGGAGATTAGCCATCTCCAACATTCCTTGGATAGTTCCATCTTCACCATATGGACCGTGGAGTACCGGGAAGACGATATCGATATTAAGCGGCACTCCCCCGACAGAGAAGCCGGCAATATCTGTAACGACTGCTGGCGCATCCTCTGGAATTACCGGAAGCGTTCCGTTAACAATGTGAAGTGGAAAATCTTCCGAGATCGCTACCCATTTTCCGGTTTTAGTAATACCGATAATGATGGGTTGAAATAGATTCCGATCGATTGCAGCGACAACTCCGCCTGCAGATATACACGAGATCTCATGTTCGCTACTGCGACCACCGCAGAGGATTGCAACGCGCTTCATCGAATGAAATTCTCCGCCTTCGTCGTAATCTCCATCAACCGTTGGAGCGCCGCTGCTGGAGTGAGCGACCCATTAACGATATCGGCAACTGATTCAATGACGGGGACTTCAACGCCAACACGATGAGCAATTTCAACAACAGCCCCAGCCGATGCCACGCCTTCAACGGTCTTAGCAACTTCAGCACGCGCCGCCTCAATGGAACCGCTGCGGCCCAGGATCTCGCCAAAGGTTCGATTGCGAGAGAGCGGTGAACCGCAACTTGCAACGAGGTCACCCATACCCGCAAGCCCAGCTGCGGTGAGTGGATCAGAACCATGCGCCGCGCATAGTCGTGCAACTTCATTGAGTCCGCGAGTAATCAGCATTGCTTGCGTATTTTCACCAAATCCCATTCCGATTGAGATTCCAACCGATAGCGCAATCACCGATTTAATTGCTCCCGCAAGTTCGCATCCCATCACATCGGTAGATGTGTAGGTACGGTAATAAGGAGTGCGGAAGAGGGTGCGAATAAAATCAGCTAACTCTTGGGTCGAGGCCGCTGCCACTGCTCCTGCCGGCTGACGTAGTACAAGTTCATCAGCCAAGTTAGGACCGGTAATTACTCCAACTTTTTTAACGCCCCACATCTCTTCAATAATCTCAGTCATCCGCATTTGCGTACTGATTTCAATTCCTTTGAGCGTACTGATCACAATCGCATCTGGTGTCACAAGCGGCTTCCACTCTGCAAGCATCGTGCGAAGTTGTTGTGCGGGAATCGCCAAAACATAAACTTGCGAAAATGCGAAGGCGGCTTCCAAATCTGATGTGGCCTTAAGCGGCGATGGAAGTACGTGCGCTGCTAAATATTTCTTATTTGTATGCGCGGAATTAATTTCAGCGACTACATCGTCACTTCGCCCCCAGAGAAGCACTTCATTACCGGCATCATGGAGCACCTGCGCCATTGTCGAGCCCCAAGCGCCAGTTCCAAACACGGTAACGCGGCTACTCATGATTGTGCCTTCTTCTTGAAGTTACCGGTCTTCGGTAAGGCCGAAGTGTGTGGATCGAAAATTACCGGGGTTCGCTTTTCGCCACGAATATCTTCCAACATTGAAGTAATTGAACGCATAATCTCTGCAGTTGCCTCTATCAGCGCCTGAGGGTCTTCGTGTTTGCCCTTCCAACGGGATAGATCAACTGGAGTACCGATTCTCATCTCAATTGTCTTTCGTGGAAAGAGATAGATTCGATTTGTATAGCGAGGCAAAATTTTCTGCGAGCCCCATTGAGCTATCGGAATCACTGGCGTATCTGTAGCAAGTGCCAGACGCGCACAACCTGTCTTTGCGACCATCGGCCAGAGATCTTCATCTCGCGTAAGTGTTCCTTCGGGATAAACCCCAAGGAGATGGCCCTGCTCTAAGAGAATCTTGGCGTGATCAACGGCCTTCTTTGCGTCGCTTGTTTCGCGCTCGACTGGAATTTGACCGGCGGCGAGCAAAATTCTTCCAATGACCGGCACTTTAAAGACGCCAGATTTTCCGAGATATCGCGGCGCTCTTCCATTGGTGTACAACATATCGGTGAGTACCAAGACATCTGCATAAGAGAGATGGTTCGAGGCAACGATTGCTCTACCGCTCTGCGGAATATTCTCTAGACCACGCCAATCACGTTTCATAATGGCGCGGAAGATAGGAATGATTAAGGTGGTGCAAATTTTAAAGGTGAGATTTGTGCCAAGCGGTCTACCTTTAGGTGGGTCGTAGGAGACCTTGAACTCAGCCATGCGGTAATTCTATGCGGGGAAAGTAGAAATGGAGCCGGCTTTCGCCGACTCCATCTCCGTTAAGTTTGGTAAAGAGAGAATTACTTCTTCTTTGCTGTCTTCTTAACAACCTTCTTAGCTGCTGGCTTCTTCTTCGCTGGAGCCTTCTTAGCAACAGCCTTCTTCTTCGCTGGAGCCTTCTTAGCAACAGCCTTCTTAGCAGCTGGCTTTGCAACTGCCTTAGCGACTGGCTTTACCTCTGGCTTTGGAGCAGGGCCGAGCTTGCGATCGCCTGAGATGATCTCCTTGAGAGCCTTTGCAGGGAGGAAGCGTGCCTTCTTTGAAGCCTTGATCTTGATTGTCTCGCCTGTGAATGGGTTACGTCCCATACGTGCCTTGCGATCAACCTTCTTGAACTTTCCGAAGTCGTTGATCATGACATCGTTGCCTGCTGACATGTTACGTACGATTGTGTCAAAAACGATATCTACAGCGTGAGCTGCTTCCTTCTTGCTGCCGTTGAAGTGTGGGGCCAACGCAGCGATGAACTGGGCCTTATTCATTGATTTCCCCTAAGTTTACGCGTAAAAATTAAGCATTTGCTTAACTGCGTAAAACTTAAACCTTTTATAGGGGTGAGAGCGTTATTACCTTGCGCGTGTCGCATTTTTTTATTTTTTAAAAAGTGGCAAATATTCGCAGTTTTTATGCGTAAAAAACTCTCATTCTAAGATTGAGAGTTGGCAGCTCTTGATTTCCGCGGAGGCTGAAATCAGCGTATTTCAATACTTTTAAGTGCGAATTGGAAGTGTTGTTGGCTTCAACTTTGAACGTTGAGATTCAAAAGTATCGATTGAATCCGCTTGCGCAAGGGTTAACCCGATGTCATCGAGACCCTCCATCAAACGCCAGCGAGTGTAATCATCGAGTTCAAAATTTAAAGTTGTAGAACTGTAAGTAACTGTTCGGGAATCGAGATCTACCGTAATTGATGTACTTGGCTCTGCCTCAATTGCAGCCCAGAGTTTTTCAACTTCATCTTGCGCAATGATTACTGTCAGGAGCCCACCTTTA
>CAJBMC010000003.1 GCA_903954055.1 uncultured Actinomycetes bacterium
GATAAGCGCGGTGGTGCAAATGGTGCACGCATTCGTCTTGCGCCACAAAAGGATTGGGCAGGAAATGAACCTGCTCGCCTAGCTCGCGTCCTCTCTATTCTCGAACCGCTCGCACAATCAACTGGTGCATCAATTGCAGATGTCATTGTCATCGCCGGAAATCTTGGCGTTGAAATGGCAGCAAAGGCGGCCGGCGTAAATGTCACCGTTCCATTTACTCCGGGTCGTGGCGATGCAAGTGAAGATCAGACCGATGCTGCTTCTTTCGCACCACTTGAACCAATCCATGATGGATTCCGAAATTACCTCAAAGAAGATTACGCGGTAAGCCCGGAGGAGCTCTTGCTCGATCGCGCACAATTGATGCGTTTAACAGCGCCAGAGATGACAGTGCTGCTCGGTGGATTGCGAGTTATTGGCGCAAACTTCGGTGGCAGCAAGCACGGTGTATTCACTGATCGCAGCGGTGCGCTCACAAATGACTTCTTCGTCAATCTCACAGATATGACCTATGTCTGGGAACCAGCTGGTGCAAACCTTTATAACCTACGTAATCGCACAACCGGTGAAGTGAAGTTCACCGCTACTCGCGCTGACTTGGTCTTCGGATCCAATTCAATTTTGCGTTCTTATGCTGAGGTTTATGCTCAAGATGACAGCCGTGAGAAGTTCGTTCAGGACTTTATCTCTGCCTGGGTGAAGGTGATGAACGCAGATCGCTTTGATATCTAAAATCAAAGCGAGAGAAGTCGATTTAGCACTTCTCTTGGTAGCTGCTCTGTGGGGGGCTAGCTACCTCTCGGCCAAAACTCTCACCGAACATGCAACTGTGGTGACAGTCTTATCGCTGCGATTTATATCTACCTCGGCTGCGATGGCTTTGATCTGGTTAATTAAGCGAGATCGAATAACTCGAGCAGAGTGGTTACTTGGAATTGGTTTGGGCTCGTCGCAGGCGCTCATTCTCTTCTGTGAAACGTCCGGTGTATCAAAGACTTCAGCAACAAATGCGGGTCTGATTATCAGTTTGGCAATTATCTTTACGCCGATTCTCGAATCCATCGCGGCAAAGAATTGGCTGCCTCGTTCCTTCTTTGTTGCAACAGTTACCGCTGTAGTCGGCGTCGCTCTCTTAGTTTCAGATCAGGGATTTGCTGCTCCTGGATTAGGTGATTGGTTCATGCTTGCGGCTGCAATTATTCGCGCAATTCACGTCACCGCAATGGGCCGTCTCACTTCTGGTAAAAGCTATAGCTCGGTCAGTATTACTTTATTGCAGAGCCTTACCTGTGGCTTCATCTATCTCGCCTTCTCTGGTGGAGGTGTTGCAAAGGCGCTCCGCGAATTCAGTACCGGTCTCTGGCTAGATTTGCTCTTCTTAAGTTTGCTCTGTGGTGCCTTCGCATTTCTCGTGACCATGTGGGCAATTCGCCGCACTTCGCCATCGCGTGCGAGTTTATTGCTAGGCACCGAACCAGTCTGGGCCGTCATTGTTGGAATCTCACTTGGCGACGAGAGCCTTGCAGTATTGGGAATAATCGGAGCGCTTTTAATTATTGGCGCATCATTTGTTGGCCAACGAATTGAGACACGCCATCGTTTAGTTTCGATAAATACCTAACGAGCGCTTAACCCATCCACAGGAAAGACTGCTATAAATAGGCATGCTCACTCGGCTGCTCAAAGATTATCTGCGGCCATATCGCACCCTTATTGTCGGCGTAACGATCTTGCTCCTGATTCAATCGATTGCCAGCCTCTATCTTCCAAGCCTTAATGCCGACTTAATCAATAACGGCGTCTCTAAAGGTGACATCACATATATCTGGCACACCGGTCTGGTGATGCTTGCAGTATCGGCTCTCGTAATGGGCTCCTCTATTTATCTCGGTTATCTCAGCTCGAAAGCATCCATGGCATTCGGGGCAGATTTACGTAAAGCGGTGTTTGAATCCGTCGAGCGATTCTCAACGCGTGAACTCGGTAAATTTGGTGCACCATCGCTGATAACTCGCAATACAAACGATGTACAGCAAGTTCAGATGGTTCTCTTCATGGGCCTGACCATGATGCTCGGTGCGCCAATCACTGGCATCGGCGCATCAATCATGGCAATCCGTACCGATAGAAAATTATCTCTGCTTTTACTCGTGACTATTCCAATAATGTCGCTCTTAATTTGGCTACTGCTCCGACGCATTGTTCCACTCTTTCGCGTGGTCCAAATAAAAATTGACCGCATCAACCTCGTTCTTCGTGAGCAAATTAGTGGCGTGCGCGTCATCCGCGCATTTGTAAAGACACGGTATGAGGAAGCCAGATTTGCCGAAGCGAGTTATGACCTCATGGGAACTTCTCTCAGCGTTACTCGCACCTTTGCTCTCATGTTTCCAGTCTTAATGCTTATTCTTAACATCACCAGCGTCGCGGTTATTTGGTTTGGTGGAAAATTAGTTAATTCTGGTGAGATGCAGATTGGCAATCTCACCGCGTTCCTCGCCTACATCATGCAGATTCTTTCAAGCGTCATGATGGCGGTGATGATGTCACTCATGATTCCTCGTGCAGCAGCTAGCGCAGATCGCATTCAAGAGGTCTTGATGACCGACTCTTCCGTTATTGATCCAATTAACCCCGTCCTACCGACAGCACGAACAGGCACAATCGAATTCAAAGGCGTTGAATTTCGTTATCCCGGCGCTGAGCATCCTGTGCTCTCAGATATCACATTCACCGCAAAGCCAGGTCAATTCACTGCAATAGTTGGCAGTACCGGTAGCGGTAAATCCACCTTGGTCAATCTCATCCCTCGCTTTATCGATGCGACCAATGGCGAGATCATTCTCGATGGTGTCCCAATTAAAGAGCAGTCACTTGATTCCGTTTGGAAGGATGTGGGTCTAGTACCGCAGCGGGCATTCCTCTTTGGCGGAACAGTTGCGGATAATTTACGTTTTGGTAAAGAAGATGCAACTGAGGCAGAGATGTGGGCAGCTCTCGACATCGCGCAAGCAAAAGATTTTGTCACAGAGCTTCCAGAGAGATTAGAGGCGATCGTTTCACAAGGCGGAACAAACTTCTCTGGCGGACAACGACAGAGATTGGCTATTGCTCGTGCGGTTATCAAAGAGCCAAAGATTTACATCCTCGACGATAGTTTCTCTGCTCTCGACTTCACCACTGATGCCAAGTTGCGGGTAGCCCTCGAAAACTCTGCAAAAGGTGCTGCACTCATTGTCGTTGCCCAGCGCGTCAGCACCATTCTTGAAGCTGACCAAATACTTGTCCTAGATCAAGGAAAACTTGTGGGAATTGGTAAGCATCACGAGCTGATGAGCAAATGCGAAACGTATAAGGAAATTGTTCTCTCTCAACTCAGTCCAGAGGAGGCATCATGAGCACGATGCGGCCAGCTGGAGGTGGAGGTGGTCCACGTGGTGGACCAATGGCGGGAATGTTGGGGGCGCCACCTGCCAAATCTAAGGATTTCAAAGGATCACTCAAACGACTGCTTCGAGAGTTAGGTCCTGAACGGAAGATTCTGACTTTAGTTTTGACCCTCATTAGCACCGCAGTAATCATCAGCTCATTTGGACCAAAGATTCTCGGCCATGCAACTAACTACATCTTCAATGGCTATCTTGGAATGCGAATGCCGGCTGGCGTTACGAAGGCGCAGGCAGTGGCAGCTCTTCGCGCTCAAGGTCAGAACCGCTTGGCAGATATGTTGGAGAAGAGTTCGGTGGTACCTGGCGTAGGTATCGATTTCACCGCTGTCAGCAAGATCCTGCTCTTGGCTCTGGCGCTCTACCTCATCTCCGCTTTCATTATGTGGATTCAGGCTTACTTGATGGCTGGCGTGACACAACGCTCTGTCTCTCGTTTGCGCCAATTGGCGGAAGAGAAACTTGGCCGCTTACCGCTGAGCTACTTCGACACACAATCACGAGGAGATTTGCTCAGTCGCGTCACCAATGACATCGACAATATCTCAAACTCAATGCAGCAAGGGCTTTCTCAGATTCTTAACTCCCTACTAACAGTGCTTTCGGTTCTAGTCATGATGGTCTGGATTAGTTGGCAGTTAGCGCTTATTTCATTGATTGCAATTCCACTAAGTGTCTTTGCCTCTGTCCGGATCGCAAAACGATCACAACGAGAATTTATTGCGCAGTGGGATTGGACCGGAAAACTCAATGGGCATGTAGAAGAGATGCATACCGGCCACTCGCTGGTCAAGGTCTTTGGTCATCGCGACCAAGCCATTAAAGACTTCTCACATCTGAACGAGAACCTTCGCGAATCAAGCTTTAAGGCGCAATTCATGTCGAGCATCATCATGCCGACCACCACTTTGATCTCTAATCTGATTTATGTCGGCATCGCAGTTCTCGGTGGCTATCGAGTTGCAACAGGCTCGATGTCACTCGGTGATGTGCAGGCATTTATTCAGTACTCCCGCTCATTTGGAATGCCACTTGCTGAAATTGCAGGGCTGATGAATACAGTCCAATCTGGTGTTGCCTCGGCAGAGCGACTCTTTGAGTTGCTCGATGCGGCAGAAGAATCAACCGATACGGACACTCCAACTGCAATTACTCGTGCAATCGGCGAAGTGAAGTTTGAGAATGTCTTTTTTAGTTATGTGCCAGAGCAACCGCTGATTGAGAATCTCAATCTCACGGTAAAACCAGGTGAGACTATTGCAATCGTTGGTCCAACTGGTGCCGGTAAAACGACTCTCGTAAACCTCATCATGCGTTTCTACGAGGTCACCAGTGGTCGCATACTTCTTGATGGCGTTGATATCCGCGATTACGCTCGCGATGATTTGCGTCGTCAATTCGGAATGGTCTTGCAAGATACCTGGCTCTTCGCCGGCACAATGCGCGAGAACATCGCATTTGGAAGCCAAGACCCTTCTCACGATAAGGTGATTGACGCCGCAAAAGCTGCCAACATCGATCACTTTGTACGTTCACTTCCTGACGGTTATGAATCCTTACTTACTGATGAAAATTCAACAGTGTCAAATGGTGAACGCCAATTGATTACAATCGCACGTGCCTTTATGGCAGATCCCGCAATCTTGATTCTCGATGAGGCAACTTCATCAGTTGATACCCGCACTGAGATTCTTGTCCAGAAGGCGATGGCAAACCTTCGAAAGGGGCGCACCAGCTTTGTTATTGCCCACCGACTATCGACGATTCGGGATGCAGATAACATTCTGGTCATGAACCAAGGAAAGATTATTGAACAAGGCAAACACGATGAGTTAATGGCTGAAAAGGGTTTCTACTTCAACCTCTACTCAAGCCAGTTTGCTAGCGCAATCGAAAGTTAAGCTTTAACCGCAACCTTCTTCGGCTTCTTGAAGAATAGATAAGAAACGGGCGTAAAGTAGATCAACCAGCCTGCGCTCTGTAACACGGTAGGAGTTGGTGTGAAATTCAGGGCGCCCTTCAATATCGAACCTAGAAGTCCTTCGGCGCTAATCGTTCCGGAGATATCAAAGAGAAGTGATGAAGTACCTGGAAGTAGACCGATCTCTTGCCACTCAGCAATTCCGTAGGAGAACATTCCTGCTGCTACAAAGATGAGAGCAGCTCCGCTATAGCGGAAAAACTTCTGCAGATTAACTTTGAGCGAACCGAGATAGAGCAACCAACCAAGGATTGATGCAACTAGAAGTCCAAGAATTGTTCCGATAACAACGGCTGAAGTTCCACCAGAGGCGAGCGCGCCATTCCAGATAAAGATTGCAGTCTCAAGCCCTTCGCGGCCAACTGAAACAAATGCCAGTAAGAAGAGCGAACCAACGCCAGTTGCAATTGCGCGATCAAGGGCACCTTCGAGTTCAGCCTTCATGAAGCGCGCCTTCTTAGAGAGCCAGATGATCATCCATGTGATGAGAGCTGCGGCGACAATCGAGAGAAGACCAGAGATAAATGGTTCAGCTTTTCCGTGGAGCTTAAAAGAAGTTGTTGTGAAGAAGGCAGCGACCGCACTTGCGAGCGCGATTGCGCTCCAGACACCCCACCAGATGTAGCGAGTACGAGAGCCCTGATTAACCTTCTTGAGATAAGCGATAAGAATTCCCACGACAAGCGCAGCCTCGAGTCCCTCACGGAGCCCGATTAAGAAATTCGCCAGCATCGCCCAACCCTTCGATTTACGCAACATTGGTGTTGCGTAATTAGCCTAGCATCCCCTATCTGCGGGTTCAAATCGAATCTGGGCGATACTTCTCACTATGTCCGCCACCTTTGCCTATCCGCCTCCGGCAGATGGCAAACCTTTCCGCCTCAATATGGGGCTCCGAGCGCTCGAGCTAGCAGCGTGGCTAGAAGGTGGCGTTGATCTGGCAGAACAAATTGGAGAGCGAATCGAGCTAGCTGCAACTGCCCGTGATGTTGTCTACCAAATTCTGCCTGGATATGACGACGCAATTGCCGAACTCATCTCGCGGATCCTCGAAAATCTTAAAGCGTTTCATAGCGCTACCTACCACGTAGGTGCGAAGACGATTACGCATATCGAAAGCAATATATCGGTCACGCTTTCAGATGGCGATGCGCTACTCAATTTGGCATCGATAATCGCTGAAGACCTTGTGATTTTGGCTCGCGATGAGAATGAGTGGAAGATTGTTGCTGGGGCGGTGATCTTTCCATCTCGCTGGAAGCTCTCCGAAAAAATCGGTAAAGGAATGGATGCAGTCCACGCACCGGTGCCGGGATATTCAACGGCGCTCGCTCCATATATGACCGCCACCTTCGACAAGATCTCTGCCGACCGCCAAGTCTGGCGAAAGAATTGGTCCCTTCATAGCACTCAAGATTTACACCAACCAACATCTATCCATGAACCTGCCGATCCGAAAGATTATTGGTGGCGGACAGAACGTCAAACCCTTACTCGTTCAGAAAGTGGGGATTTCATGTACTTCACAATTCGTAACCGCGCCGAACCTTTAGCTTGGATTAAGAGCGATATAGATTCATCGAAACTATTTGCGGAGACGCTTGCTAGCTTTGCGCCAGAGACTATTGAATATAAAGGTCTACAACGAGACCACCGGGCAATTATCGATTATCTGCGGAGTGAGAGCTAAGGTTGGGCTATGGCTATTAATAAGAGCGAGCGATGCGGTTCTGCCCTCATCGTGATTGATGTTCAGAATAACGTTGTAAAGAATGCCTATCTGCGTGACGAAAAAGTAGCCAATATGGCGACTGCAGTATCAAAAGCTCGCGCCGCATCGATACCGGTGATTTGGGTTCGACACTCGGCAGAAGATCTTCCTTTGGGCAGTGATGGCTGGCAGATTGTTCCCGAACTCATCCCGCTTGAAGGAGAGCCGATTATCGAGAAGCGGTTCCGCAGCACCTTCGTTGAAACTAACTTCGAAGATGTACTCGCTGACCGAAAGATTAGCCATCTCTATATCTGTGGGGCTGAGACCAATAACTGCGTCCGCCACACATCGATGTCGGCCCTAGAAGCGGGATATGACATAACGCTATTAGAAGATGCCCACACTACAACCAGCTTTGAGTGGGATGGTTTTGTGATGGATGCAGCTCGTACCATCGATGAACAGAATACAAATTTTATTGGCTATCAACTACCGACCTGTAGCGCCGATATCAAAATGGTGAGTGAGCTCTGGAATTAACGATGGTGCCCGTGCTCATTAAATGAGCGCAGCGCACGTAGGCCATCTGATGGCCAAATTGAAATACTAGAGATCGAACATGGTGTCGCATCCATATGAAAGACGCCATCATTCGGGCCGCCAATTGCAATATTTGCAGCTGATTTAATTACACCGTTGTGGGTCACAATCACTACCTTCTTGCCAGGATATTCAGCGACAACTTTCTCAAGCGCCGCTTCAATTCGTATGCGCGCTTCATCGTATGACTCTCCCCCACCGGGACGATATGAAGATGAGTTGAGCCATGCCTGATAGCTATCAGGATCTTCTGCTTTGACTTCTTCGATTGATTTTCCATCCCAAGTACCGAAAGAGAGTTCAAACCAATCTTCATCGAAGTGAAGATCTAGTCCGGTAGTTTGCGCAATGACCTCAGCTGTTTGGCGAGTGCGTTGCAATGGAGATGCAATCAAAATATCCGGCTTTAACTTGGCAACTTCGCTAGCCACGCGCTCTGCTTGTAGAAAGCCATCTGCGGTAAGTTCTGGGTCGAGGGCGCCAACTCCTGAGAATTTTCTCGTAGGAGTAAGGACTGTCTCGCCATGACGAACAAGGTAAATCAACGTCGGAACTTCATCGCTACGAAGTCGGTCTGTTAGATAATTTTCTTGAACCACGACAATCGGATTATTTGCGCTACCGCCATCGAGCGCCTTATTTGCAAGGCGGTCCGCATGGGAATTTTCATCCCGTGGAATCCATTTATAGGTAACAAGCGATGGGCTATGGGCATCGCGACATTGTTTTGCAAGGTCGCGCATATCAGCGTGCTTAATCTGCCAACGACCCGACATCTGCTCGACGACAAGCTTTGAATCCATAGCAACTTCTACATTTGCGTTTGGATCTAATTGATGGATGTGTGAGAGACCGGCCAATAGCCCGCTGTATTCGGCAACGTTATTTGTAGCAATACCAATTACATCGAAGAGCTCGGCGAGAATCTTTCCATTTTCACTGACTACCGCGCCATAGCCTGCTGGCCCTGGATTTCCACGAGAGCCACCATCGGCGGTGAGCTTAAATGTGCGAGCCATCTTTAATTACTCACGCACCAAGATGCATCGACATTGTTCGCAACGCACGACTTCTTCTGCCGGAAGAGTTGCAATACGTCCAACTTCAGTCGTATTAATTGTGAGGTGACAGCCTTTGCATTCATTACCGACAAGTGGTGCAGCGCCATTACCGTTGTTATCTGCAGAAAGTTTTGCGTAGAGATCCTTTAAATCTTGCGCAATGGGTGCTGCGATAGCTGAACGCTTCTCAGATACTGCAGTACGTTCGTTGATAATGATTGTGAGCGCATTCTCTTTCTTGATCTCTAAATCAGCAATCTCAGCGGCAAATCTCTCTTCTTCGGCTATGAGCTCATTGATGCGATTTGAGATTGCTTCAACTTGAACCATGATGGTGAGCTCTGCCTCTTCAAGCTCAGCACGACGCGCACCGAGGGTGACCAATTCGTGTTGAGTCTGCTCTAGTTCTTTAGGAGTACCTGTGCCCGAGTTGAGGCGCGCTTCATCGCGCTGAATGCGAGTGACAATTTGTTCTACATCGCCCTCGGCTCGAGCGAGTTCACGCTTTACATCGGTGCGCTCAGTCTCTGCTGCAATTCGTAAATCACGAACATTGTTGCGCTTGATAACAACTGAGTTAAGAGCAATTGATTCAGGGAGTGAAGCTTCGCGCTGAGCAAGAGATGCTAATTGGTCATCGAGACGTTGAACTTCAAGAATCGCCTGCTGGTCGCTATGGGAAGCCTTCATGAAATGATGTCCTGACCGTATTTAAAGTAAATCGCGAGTATGAGAATTGCGTATGTAAATGTGTAGAGCACTCGACCCCAACCGCGATCAAGAATATCGACTAGCTTCTGCTGGCGCTCATCTGAGAGCCCCCAGACATTTTCCAAAATCACAATCCGAGTAATAGTTGAAAAAACAGTTACGGTCGAGACTGTGACGAGTAAGCACCAGGGACAGAGCGCGTGAATAACGAAGAATGATTGTGAAAGAAGCCAGAATGCAAATAGCAATCCAAGGCCATATCCAACATGGGCAATGCGCATAAATTTACGCGGGAAGACCACCAGCGAAAGTCCCGCAATTGCAACTGTAATCACAACTGGTTCGAGCATCAGACCTAGGAAAGAATTTGGAAAACCTAAGAGGCTTGATTGCCAAGATTTAGCAACTTTTCCGCAAGAGACAACGGCATTGATATCACAAGAGAGTTTGCTAGATGGAGTCTCTGCCAACTTAATAGCATCGTATGAGAGAACAAGGGATGCAATAAGGCTTAAAGTTGATGAAACCAACATTGCCCAATAGGTCTTGCGATATCCGCGAAGGCGCTCAATTGGGTTGGTTTCTGACATGAAGGAAGTTTACCGTCTTTCACAGTATGTGAAGTTATGCATCAGAGTGAAGCCAGTGCTGGCATAGAGCCGTTGCGCTGATTCATTGGAATGCCTGACTCCTAGGCAGAGGTATTTTTCGCCTAATAATGAGCCTGCGATGAGGCTTTGCTGCATCAATCGCTTTCCAAATCCTTTACCTCTATAGGCGGTATGAGTTGCAACTGATGAGATCACAACTCGACCTGATTGCCATCTGCAGAGCGCAGCTACTGCAACTAATTCATCTGCCTCATGAACTTCGACCCATTGGAGAATCTCATCGTTTCCAGGATAGACAGAAGAATCAGGAGCATGTGCTTTGAGAAAGTTGGTGATGACCTCATCTGAAGATTTTTTAGTTTCGACTATTTCACCTTGAGTTGTCGGTGCCCAATACGCATCCCATCGGACTACCACTTTAAATTCTGTTGGCAGGTGTGCAATTCCGCGAGACTCCATCGAGAAGTTCTTCCACTCCACTGGGATTTCAGGAGTCGAACCGAGTGCAATTCCATAGATTCCATCATCTTCGCGGCTAATAATGATGTTGCCTTGATCATCAAACAA
>CAJBMC010000004.1 GCA_903954055.1 uncultured Actinomycetes bacterium
AAGGCGTGCATCGATCAGCATGAAATTACAGTACCGGAGAATTTCTCAAATATCTGAGTCAACACATTGACCCTCAATTATTGAGAAGCTACTCTCGATTTGTGAGCAAGATTCGATCAGAGATTTTCGAGACCGGAAATCCAAAGGTGAAATCAGCAAAAATTGTTATTAACGCTTCACCCGCAACTATCTTTGCAATCCTCTCAAATCCTCGCCGACACCAAGATATCGATAGTAGTAAAACAATCACAGCCAATATCAGCGGTCCATCGAAATTAACTCTCGGCTCAAAATTTGGAATGAAGATGCACCTTGTTATTGATTACCGAATCACAAATACAGTGACGGAGTATGAAGAGAACCGGCTCATTGCCTGGCGACATATTGGTCGCTGGCGTTGGCGATTTGAGCTCAGGGATTTGCGAAATGGGTCAACTGAAGTCACCGAGACATTTGATGGCTCATTTGCTCCTTATATCTGCCAACTCTGGCTCAACTTTCGCAAGGCATATCCATGGACCCAGATGGTTGTTGCAAAGTCATTAGTGAAATTGAAAGAGGTTGCAGAAAATGAGCAAGGCTGAGGAATCTGCCGCCAGCGGTAAGCGCAAATAGTCGAAATTGTGTCCAGTTGGATATAAGAAGAAGTAGCTAAAGGTCGGCGAGGGAGTCTTTCATCATCGATTGCAGCAACTTGGCATCGACCTCCCAATCATTAGGGAGTGCAATCGTCTTCTTATTGACCTTGTAATCCTTGAACTTCGGCGTGTACTTCTTTAACACATCCTGGTTCCACGGCGCAATAAGAATGTGGTGGGTAGCGGCGGAGCAGCCAAAGAGGTAGTTCTTATCTAACTTGAGCATTGGTTGGTTCCAGGCAATTACTAATTCGAGCTTCGGGTACTTACTCTGAATCGCTTTAAAGATTGCTTTCATCGTCTTTGCTTGAGCTGGAGTGACGGTCTTGTAATACTGAGCTGGCGTTTCAAATCTCTTAGAACTTTCAGATCCTCGTGAATACATCACTAAGGCATTTGCATGGGCTTGCGAGAAACCATAATTCTCACGTAAGTGAGCGATTTGAGCCGGATACTTCTCTCCATCGAGCTCTTTCATCACCTTGAACCAGTACGACATCTTCTCGCCGTACTTCTTTTCAATTGCAGGAAAGTGCTTTTCGCGAGAGCCATCGGTGACAGTCATGATAGAAAATTTACTACTGCAGAGTGCTAGCACCAAATTTTCACTAGCGCGTGAGCCAAATAAGAGGAGACTCAATCTCGAAGCGATAGCTTCATCAATGTAAGGGGTTTTCTCATGTCAGAGGTATTGATTAACAAGGTGGCATTTGTAACAGGTGGTGGTTCTGGAATTGGAGAGGCTTCGGCCAAGGCACTTGCCGATGCCGGGGCATCGGTCGCAGTAGCAGATGTCGATATGGTTGGTGCAGATCGAGTCGTAGAAGAGATTTTGGCAAGTGGTGGAATCGCCAAAAGTTACAAATTAGATGTCAGTGATGATGCGGCGGTAGGCACCGTGATTGCCGCAATCTCGAAGGATTTTGGTGGCCTTCATATCGCTGTAAATAATGCTGGAATCGGTGGCGAATTGGCAGCAACTGGAGATCAAACACCTGCCGGGTGGCGGAGAGTCCTTAGCGTTAATCTCGATGGCGTTTTCTACTGCATGCGCCATGAGATTGCGGAGATGAAGAAATCTGGAAACGGTTCAATTATTAATATGGCATCGATCCTCGGCGCTGTTGGATTTGCCAACTCTTCTGGTTATGTTGCAGCTAAGCATGGAGTCATCGGCTTAACGCAGACTGCCGCGATCGAATATGCATCCGATGGAATTCGAGTCAATGCGGTTGGACCAGGATTTATTAATACTCCCCTGCTTGCAGTCTTACCGGCTGATGCCCTTGTAGGAATTGCAGCGCTACACCCTATGAATCGATTAGGTACTTCAGAGGAAGTCGCAGCACTTGTCCTCTTTCTCGCTCTGCCGGAAGCATCTTTCATCACAGGTGGGTACTACCCCGTTGATGGTGGATACCTCGCCCGCTAGCGGGTTGAGGAGATGAGAAAACCCCCGCGGTATTCCACGGGGATTTTCTCCTTAATTTTTATCTTACATTAAAAGTGTATTTAAGATTGAAATTACTTTGCTGCGATTGTTGAAATTTCGAACTCAAGCTTGATGTTCTCAGATACGAGAATTCCACCTGTCTCAAGTGCTGCATTCCATGTAAGACCGAAATCCTTACGGTTGATCTCTGACTCGCCTTCAAAGCCGAAACGAGCATTTCCGAATGGATCAGTTGCTGTTCCTGTGTATTCGAAATCGATTGTGATTGACTTTGTAACATCCTTGATTGTGAGATCGCCAGTTACTGCAAGCTTCTCTGATCCTGAATCCTTAACAGATGTTGACTTGAAAGTAATCTTTGGGAAGTTAGCTACATCGAAGAAGTCTGGTGACTGAAGGTGTCCGTCACGATCTGCGCTACGTGTATCAACTGATGCAACATTGATGTCGATTGAGATGTTTGCAGCTCCATCAGCAACTACTGCTGATCCTGAATAATCGTTAAATGAACCGCGGACCTTTGTCACCATTGCGTGGCGGGCGCTAAAGCCAACACGGCTATGTGATGCGTCGATTGTGTAGGTGCCTGCAGGAAGTGTTGAGAGTACTGACATTATTTATCCTTTGATTAGACGGTCTTATGTGAGTTCCGTGAGGCCACAGTAAGTGGCACAGATGAACATTAGACCAATTTAGTTGAAATTTCAACTAAATTTCAGAGCCATTCTCGCTCTGAAAGATTGCCAATACCTCGTTAAACTCCCGATATAGCTCGACTAACTGCGGAGGATTCTCAGATGCAAGATTCAGGCAAATGCCCAGTAGCCCATGGTGCGATGACAACTCAAGAGTCATCGAATACGCATTGGTGGCCGAAGACAATTAATCTCGACATCTTGCATCAACATGACACGAAGACAAATCCGCTCGGTGAAGATTTTGATTATCACCAGGAGTTGAAAAAGCTCGATATTCCAGCGCTGAAGAAGGATCTCACTGCGCTGATGACTGAGTCACAAGATTGGTGGCCAGCAGATTGGGGCCATTATGGCGGACTCTTTATTCGAATGACTTGGCATGCAGCCGGTTCATATCGCATCGCGGATGGACGTGGCGGCGCTGGAACTGGCAATCAACGTTTCGCTCCTCTTAATTCATGGCCAGATAATGCAAACCTCGATAAGGCTCGTCGCCTCTTGTGGCCAATTAAGAAGAAGTACGGAAATAAGGTCAGCTGGGCAGATCTACTTGCATATGCTGGAACCATTGCATACGAATCGATGGGACTTAAGACTTTCGGTTTTGCATTTGGTCGCGCAGATATTTGGCACCCAGAAATTGATATCTACTGGGGAAGTGAAACTGAATTTCTTGCACCATCAGAGCAGCGCTATAAGAATCTCGATGATGCAACAACACTTGAAAATCCTTTAGCAGCAGTACATATGGGTTTGATTTATGTAAACCCTGAAGGTGTTAATGGCGTTCCAGATCCATTGCGCACGGCGGCACATGTTCGTGAAACTTTTGCCCGCATGGCGATGAATGATGAAGAGACTGTTGCCCTTGCAGCAGGTGGTCACACCGTTGGTAAGGCACATGGAAACGGCAAGGCATCAAATCTTGGTCCGGCTCCAGAAGGTGCAGATATTTCAGAGGCTGGCCTTGGCTGGATGAACCACACAACTCGCAGCGTAGGTCGCGACACTGTGACGTCAGGAATTGAAGGTGCTTGGACTACCCACCCAACACAATGGGATAACGGTTATTTCAAGCTACTCCTCGGATATGAGTGGGAACTTACTAAGTCCCCTGCCGGCGCACATCAATGGGAACCGATCAATATCAAGGAGGAAGATAAGCCGGTCGATGTTGAGGATCCAACTAAGCGTTATAACCCGATGATGACGGATGCAGATATGGCGATGAAGGTTGACCCTGCATATCGCGCCATCTCTGAGAAGTTTGCTGCTGATCAGGCTTACTTCAGTGATGTATTTGCCCGCGCCTGGTTCAAACTCACCCACCGTGATTTGGGACCAAAGGCTCGTTATTACGGCCCAGATGTTCCAGCTGAAGATTTGATTTGGCAAGATCCAATCACGCCTGGCAGTAAGAGCTACAACGTTGATGAGGTTAAGAAGGCAATTGCCGCAACTGATTTAACTGTTACAGAATTAGTGACAACTGCGTGGGATTCTGCACGTACCTTCCGTGGATCAGATAAGCGCGGTGGTGCAAATGGTGCACGCATTCGTCTTGCGCCACAAAAGGATTGGGCAGGAAATGAACCTGCTCGCCTAGCTCGCGTCCTCTCTATTCTCGAACCGATCGCACAATCAACTGGTGCATCAATTGCAGATGTCATTGTCATCGCCGGAAATCTCGGCGTTGAAATGGCTGCAAAGGCGGCCGGCGTAAATGTCACCGTTCCATTTACTCCGGGTCGTGGCGATGCAAGTGAAGATCAGACCGATGCTGC
>CAJBMC010000005.1 GCA_903954055.1 uncultured Actinomycetes bacterium
GCAGATAATGTTCCATATGTATCCGTACCTGGTCCACCATAAAAGTGAGACCGTTCATCGATATATGCAACGTAATCATTTCCGGGGCCACCATAAAATGTTGAGAACCACATATGAGTGGTAATCGAGTCATTGCCTGCTCCGCCGAAGAAGAAGTCCTGCGTTGAAGCATCTGAATCCAAGATTGGAACTTGGTTATCGTTGCTATCTCCGCAGAAAAGGTCTTGACCATTTCCATTTGCACTAGCGCTACCTGTAATGACGCCGGCGCCATTTGCAACCCAGACAACTAAACTTCCGTTAGAAATTTTTGTTTCAATGGCCGCGGCATCTGCTAAGCCCATAAGACCTGGAATCGTTGCTCGAGTGTAGAGAGGGTCATTAATTGCTGCGATACATGCATCGAGTTGCTGTGCAGCAGTCAGAGCAGCGAAGCTAGGGACGGCAGAGATTACTGAAAATAGGCACGCTAGGACCGCAATTATTGCGATTCGAACTTGCTTGCCGCCCATTTTTAAATCTTACTAGAACTACCTTCTTTCTTATCCCTGAGTGCCGTACCCTCGCGTGCATGAACGCAACAAGCTGGCTCAAATCCGAGAAGCATCGCCGCCTCATAGAACGTTGGTGGATTGGCTTAGTTCTGATCTGGGATATTGGTAAGGCACTCGTCGTCGATAAGACTTTCGGAAAATACGGGGTTAATCCATATTTATATTTGATTATTGTTGTTTCAATCGCAGTTCCTTACGCAATCTCAACTGCAAAGATGCTCTTTGCCATACTTTCAAATCATTGGCGTAATGCATTTTCCTATGGAGCAGTCGCTGTAGTTCTGCACTTTGTTCCAGATGTCTACATATTACTTACCGCAAAGAAAGTACCGCGCACCCTCTTTGATAGTTTTATCGTTACTGTGATTATCTTTACCGTGTTTGCTGTACATGGAGTTATCACACATATTCGGACGAACCGTAAAAATAACTCTTAACTATCGTAGGTTCGATCTACCGCCAACTGTGATATTTATCGGCGTTGCATAACCAGTATTAATTCCAGCGGTAATCGGGACTGCCGTAGCAGATAAAAGTGCAGAGCCTCTCCGGGTTGGCCGCCAATTACACGTGACTGTAAATGGTGCTGATGCCGCCGTGCGAAGCGAAATACAACCTGCTATTCGTGAGTTTCCATATTTAAAGGTAATTTTAGAGGCGTATGCGACAGTCGCAGTAATCACAATCGTCGATCTAATATCAGCTGATGTCACTGAATTTGCTACAGCAAAAGTGTTAAAGGAACTATAGAGTTCGTAATATGTAAATCCCCCTGCGAGTGTCACTGATCCGTTAGCGTTTGTGAGAACGACATCTTTTGCGCCTGCGGTCCCCGCTGGAATAGTCAGCGTCACTGAAGTTGATGTATTCGACGTACGAGTTGCAGCAACGCCACCAATAGTTGAGGCGGTAAGTGAAGCAAGATTTGTTCCTGTAACTACCGTTGTTCCGCCACCTAGTACTGGACTCGATGTAACCGATAACGAGGTGATTGCGGGGGGTACGAGGTAGGTAAATTTCTGAGCGGCAGTGACCGACGGTCCAGGCGTGCTGACAACAATATCTTGAGCTCCTACCGTCCCTGCGGGAGTTGTCACGGTTACTTGAGACGTACTCGGTAGTGATGTGATTTGTGCCTGAGCGCCGCCAATTGTGACGCTATTTATATTCCAAAGGTTTGTTCCGTAAATTGTTAATGAAGTACCGCCATTTGCACTGCCCTGATTTACTGAAATGCTTGAGACAGTTGGTGCAGGGCAATCCATGACACTTGTTACAAAAATTGGGTTAGCCGCTCCAGAAGTGCTGTTATTGGTTCCGGTTGTGAAATGGCCGGCAAGCGATCTCGCTGCAGAACCAACTGGTGTAATAATGCAGGTGAGAGGAACATAGTTATCTATAGCACCATAAGGAAGTGACATGTTAATACTTGTTACGGTCTCTGGAATTTCAATCCACCTTAAACCATTAGTAGGAACATAATCTGAAAATGACAGCACCTGTAGCGACGTGACGTTGCTAGGCACGCTTACGTATTGCAAATATGGTGTTGCACGAAATGCGCCAGTCGGTATAGATGTGAGTTGACTGTTTGGTTGAAATACTACCGCCGTTAAATTTGAATTTGAAAATGGTCCATAGTTGTTGTTGTTTCCAAAAGAGGTCACTGTCGCCGGAATATCAATAGTAAATAGATTTACGTTATTCGCGAAGGAATTTGCACCTATAGTCTTCACTCCAGAAGGGATAACAGCTGCACCTTTACATGAAGAATTTGAGATAACGGTGTTGTTTCCATCAATTGTGAAGTACCCAGAAACTCCGCAAGCAGGTGTAAGAGTTGAATAATAAGTGATGTTAAATGAACTAGTCACTGATCCACCACTGGTGGTTACAACAACACTTCGAGTCCCAACACTTCCTGCTGGAATAAAGAATTCTAAGCTTGTGCTTGTGTTATTGCCTAAGACGGCAGCAACTCCACCGACGGTCACTGAGATTGCACCCAATAAATTTGCACCTGTGATTGTGTCAAGAGTCCCACCATTAACAGAGTCTGAGGTGTAGGTCATATTGGTGACCGTAGGTGCTGCTGCGTGTGCAGGATTTATAAACACTACTGAGCTAAGAGATAGAAATATAACTGTGATTGAAACTCTTGCAGTTGACTTTGATGAAAACGGGTTTCTACCAAAGGCGCTAAGACTCATAATGGGTAAAGTCTATAAAAGAAATTTGAAAACGGATAATTTCTTAGATTCACGCTGAATTAATTCAGATTTATTCCAAATTCATCAACAGTTCAGATATTTTTCCATGGGTTAACAAAATGGCATCAGGCTCAATTTCAGACCAAGGTTCCAAGACAAATCGTCGTTCATGAGCACGTGGGTGGGGCAGAGTTAATTCCTCTGCGTAACTCAAGATTCCACCATATTGAATGAGATCAAGATCAATGGTGCGCGGTCCCCACCGCTCGATACGTTCGCGGCCTAATACTTTTTCTACTCCATGAAGTAGTGCGAGTAAATCAAATGCCGGCAAATCAGATTCTGCAATGCAGACCGCATTGAGATAGTTAGGCTGTTCTGGGCCACCAACAGGTGCCGTCTCGTAATACGAAGAGACCGCCTTAACATCGAGGGATTGGCGTAAGAGTTCTAATGCAATATCTAATTGTTCTTCTGGATTTCCTAAATTTGCACCAAGGGCAATTACAGCTTTCATGGGCGAGTAATAGTTACCGCAATATCAGTAACACTTTCACTGACCGGAGCTGAAGGCTTATGGACCGTTACCGCGATAGAGATTACTGCGGGAAAATTCTCTCGAATGGTATCGGCGATAAATCCTGCAAGGCGCTCGATTAAATCAAATTGCAGCTTCTCAATCGCTTCCTTTGCAATCGCTGTCAGCAAGCTGTAATCGACAGAATCCGAAAGTAAGTCGCTATTGCTAGCCTCGGTGAGATCGATATCGATATCTAAATCGACGTAGAAATCTTGCCCGTCGCGCTTCTCGAAATCGAATACTCCGTGATAGCCAAAACCTTTAATCCCTTTAATGGAAATCTTGTCGCTCATCACTTCACCAACTCTACGTGCGGAGCAACGCTATGTACACGGACTGCCCAGATACCTTTACCTACAAGTGATTGTGAAATCTTGAGCGTTCCAGCCTCTCGTTCATCGGGGGTATCGCCACCAATAAAACGTTTCCGAGAATGGCCGATTAGCACGGGGTAGCCAAGAGCTAGAAACTCATCTATCCGCTCCAGGATCTCCCAATTGTGGTGAGCATCTTTTGCAAAGCCTAAACCCGGATCAAGAATGATATTTTCTCGCTTAACACCTGCAGCGATCGCCTGATCCAATTGAATTGTCACTTCCTCTATAACATCAGCAATAACATCTCCATAAATTGCCTTGGAATTCATATCTTTTGAATGTCCCCGCCAATGCATCAGCGTTTATTTGCATCCAAGCGCAGCTACCGTTGAAAACATCTCAGAATCTGCAGCACCTCCACTGACATCATTCACGATTGTGGCACCGGCCGCTACTGCAAGCTTTGCGATTGAGGCGCGCATCGTATCTACGCTGATATCAACGCCTTTGCCTGAGAGCGCCTTAATCACTGGGATTACGCGACGTTCTTCCTCTTCTTTACTTACTCGCTCAGCGCCAGGACGAGTCGATTCTCCCCCGA
>CAJBMC010000006.1 GCA_903954055.1 uncultured Actinomycetes bacterium
AGTCATTTGCTCGCGGTGACGTTGTTGCCGTAATTGAAGCGAGCAGCTCTCGCAGAGAGCCACCCTGCCATTATGCGGGCGTATGTGGCGGTTGCGATTTTCAGCATATTGATCCGACCAAACAGCGTGAACTCAAATCCGATGTAATTGCCGAGCAATTTGCTCGCATCGCAAAGATGGAGGTAGATGTAGAAGTCGAAGAGGTTTCATCGCCTCTTCACTGGCGAACACGATATGCCGCAACATCTAACGCTCGCGGCGAACTTGGCTTTATTGCACAACGCAGTAATGAAGTAATTCCAATTTCGAGTTGCCCAGTTCTCATTCCCGAGATTGATATCTCGACTTTGCCGGCGGATCGAATCGGAAATCGCAAGCGAGTGGAAGTGGCGCTCTCAAATCAAGGCGAGCGTTCTATCGCCGTGATGGATATTAGAAGTGATAGAAATTCACAACGTGCAACGCCTTCCATCATCGAAGGTAAAAAAGCGATGAAGTATTCAGTTACAGGCTATGAATACCAGGTAAGCCAAGAATCATTCTGGCAGAGCAATATCAGCGCGCCGGAGGTACTTGTTGCTGCGGTACTTCAATATGCAAGCTTTAAAGCAGGTGATCACCTTCTCGATCTCTATGGGGGAGTTGGACTCTTCGCCGGTGCGGCGCTCAATCACATCGGCCCAGACGGTCGCATTGATATTGTCGAGGGAAGCTCATCTGCAACAGGTGATGCTCGCGCAAATTTCGCTGGGATTGAAAATGTATTTGTACATACTGGAGATGTTGCGAAAGAGATTCGAAAATTCAGCAATGCAGATGTGATTATCCTTGATCCACCTCGCACCGGTGCCGGGAAAGATGTGATTGAAAATCTAGTAGCCCTCGACGCTCGCGCCATCATCTATGTTGCATGCGATCCAGCAGCGTTAGCGAGAGATACCGTTTACCTCTCCGATGCTGGTTATCAGCTAGCGGAGATTCGCTCCTTCGATCTCTTCCCGATGACTCACCACATCGAATCTATTGCGCTCTACCGCCCTCGTAAGGTATCTTGACGTCAAGATACTTTTAAGAATGGGTGTAGGCGATGAGTAAGAACTCCCTCGGAACGAAGAAGAACCTCTCAGTTGCGGGTAACGAATTCGAGATCTTCGATATCTCGAAAGTTGCTGGTGCGAGCGATCTACCTTTCTCATTAAAAGTACTACTCGAAAATCTTTTGCGCACTGAAGATGGCGCAAATATCACCACTTCTCATATCAAGGCTTTAGCTGAGTGGGATCCATCGGTCGAACCAGATACTGAAATTCAATTTACTCCGGCGCGAGTTGTGATGCAGGACTTCACTGGCGTTCCATGCGTTGTGGACCTTGCAACCATGCGCGAGGCGATTGTTGAACTCGGGGGAGATGCCTCAAAGGTCAATCCTCTCGCCCCGGCCGAACTCGTCATCGATCACTCTGTTATCGCAGATGTATTCGGAACTAAAGATTCTTTTGAGAAGAACACTGATATTGAATATGAGCGCAATCGTGAGCGTTATCGCTTCCTTCGCTGGGGACAGGGCGCCTTTGATGAATTCAAGGTAGTTCCACCTGGAACTGGAATCGTGCACCAGGTAAATATCGAATATCTCGCTCGAGTTGTGATGACTAGAAAAGTTAATGGTGTTCTTCGCGCCTATCCGGATACCGTTGTGGGTACTGATTCTCATACAACAATGGTCAACGGTCTCGGTGTTCTCGGTTGGGGAGTTGGTGGAATCGAGGCAGAGGCGGCACTTCTCGGTCAGCCAGTTTCCATGTTGATTCCACGAGTTGTCGGTTTTAAATTAAAAGGCTCGCTCCCGGTCGGCACAACCGCAACCGATATGGCGCTCGTTATCACCGAGATGCTCCGCAAGCATGGTGTAGTTGGTAAATTTGTTGAATTCTATGGCCCTGGTGTCGCTGCCGTCCCAATGGCTAATCGAACAACAATCGGAAATATGTCTCCGGAATACGGATCAACATGTGCCATCTTCCCAATCGATGAAGA
>CAJBMC010000007.1 GCA_903954055.1 uncultured Actinomycetes bacterium
GATGATGTAATCAATTCGTTCACCCATTGAGAGTTTATCTACTACCAATTTATGGATATCAAAGCCCGGAAGAACTTCAATCGCTGGACTTTGTAGGCCGAGCCGAGAAGAGATAACTCCAGAACCTGCTCGATCGTGGCTAGTGAAGATTAATCCGCCACGTCCTCGACTTTGATGGTTATGGGCTGTCTGCAGTGCAAGGGTGGATTTTCCACTATCCATAGTTCCGCAGTAATAGATGAGCTCAGCCATGGGTGCATCCTGCCATTAGGACGGTAGAAAGTCTCACTTCGAAGCGAAGAGCCCCAACGAGACCAGAGTACTCAGGAGCTCTGGTTCAACATTTTTGCTTGCAAGGACGCTAATGTGAGAGGCATCGCGATAGACGACAGTTCCGTTGATGATTGCAGGGCAAGTAGAAGTGCAGAACCATGAAGTCGGATTGATTTGTTGCCAACCTGGGGAGAATATTGCGTCAGAGGGTTGGGTGGAGTCGCACTTATCGAGGCGTCCGGCAGCAATACAACTAGGAATATCGCGTTGTGGGTGTGGTGTATCGGAGATATAGATTAAATGTTTTGATGATCCTTGCAGCGCCGCATATGTTTTCGCCTCGCCCTCTCTCCACCACGCAGCACGGGATGGATATCCCTTTGGCATTTCAAAGTGTTGCATTCCGCTGACAATTACCGCCATTGGTTTGAGAGCTCTAATTCGAGCGATGGAGTTTTCTCGCCAGGTCGAACAGTCAGCGTTCTTATATGCACCGGTCTCCACCTTGACTACGGCAGGTCCTGGGCAAGCGCTCTTAGTTAGTGAGATGAGTGTGAAATTCTTCTCATAGGCTAACTTCTCAAGGACTGGCATCCATTGCGCTGCATGAGAATCTCCAAATAGAACAACTTTTGTCGGACTCACTGGTCCATATGAACAATCTCCAGAGATAGTTTCACCATTGTTGACATGGCAATTATCAAGATAGACCTTCGGCTTCTCCATAATTTGAGCTAGCGAATATTGCTGCCCGGTAGCGAGCGTGATCGTGCTATTGGCACTGGATGAGATGGCAACACCAGTCGCTGTCGCAATTAATGAGGCGAGAACTGCGCCAAAAACGACTTTCCGAGCTGGAATATTTCGATGTCGTAGCGGCTGCTCAATGAATCTATGAGTGAGGTCCGCCAGGATGAGAGTGGCGATTATCGCAATCGCGCGTTCGTAGATGTGAAGCCCGCGGCCGAGATAGACCATCGGAATTACTAGAAGGGGCCAATGCCAAAGATAGAGTGGATAGGAAATCTCACCGAGCCACTGAGTAATTCGAAGATTAGAAAAGAAGTTGAAGATTCGTGGCCAGGATGAAATCGAAGCAATTGCTGCCGCGGTTCCGATTACTGGTGCAAGTGCCGCGGTCCCGGGAAATGCGGTCTTATCGGTGTAGAAGAAGGTGGCGTAGAGAATCGCGAGGAGCGCTGCATATGGATAGAAGACCGATAATCGATAACGATTAGGAATCGCAAGTAGCAGAGCACCTATACCAAGCTCCCATGCGCGGGTCGGCAATGAGTAGAAGGCCCAGATCGGAGAGTGCGAGGTGAGAAAGAGGCTGAATGCAAATGAGATTCCAGAGATTGCGCCAATAATGGAGAAGAGTCGCTTTCGACCGGCAGCTTTGTAAGCGATGAGAACGATGATCGGCCAGAAGAGATAGAACTGCTCTTCCACCGCAAGGGACCAAAAGTGAATTACGACTGGGGGAATAGCATTGAGATTCTGATAATCCATCTGCCAGAAGGCGAAGAGGAAATTTGAGACATATACAGCTGCTGCGAGAATATCTTTACCTAATTCATCACGCATAGTGCCTGGATAGAGATACCAACTGACTAATGCCGTCACCATCAAGATAGAGAATGAAGTTGGAAGCAGGCGCTTGATGCGGCGGAGATAGAAGGCCCTAAAGTTGAGCGATCCATTCTTTTCAATCTCACGGAGAATTAGCCCAGTGATGAGATAGCCGGAGATCACATAGAAAATATCAACGCCGATATAGCCGCCACCTACGAGATTTGCATGGAAGAGAAGGACGAGAATTGCAGCGAGAGCTCGGAGGGCTTGAATCTGAGGAATGCGCATAAGACTTATGCCTGGACCAATGCTCGGATGGAAATCCCAGGAAACTTGCTGAGAATACGTTCGCGGCCACCGAGAGCCACAATTTCGAA
The DNA here is from genome assembly GCA_903954055.1 of uncultured Actinomycetes bacterium. Lineage (GTDB taxonomy): Bacteria > Actinomycetota > Actinomycetes > Nanopelagicales > Nanopelagicaceae > Planktophila. The sequence continues at coordinate 2,226 of CAJBMC010000007.1, forward strand.
GAGCACTACGATTTCGGCAATATCCGCATCGAGTTCTAACATCAACTCGATCGCGGCGATCAGAGTTCCACCTGTGGCTAAGACGTCATCGACTACGAGAACTTTCTCACCAGCCGCAATCGCATCAATGTGGGCTTCAATCACATCGCTGCCGTACTCGAGACCATAACTCTTGGCGATAGTTGTGTGGGGGAGTTTTCCGGCTTTGCGTAATGGAACAAAACCTCGTGATGTGGCTATCGCCATCGCGCTGCCCAAGATAAAGCCACGTGCCTCAACGCCGACTATTGTGGAATATGGATGTGCAGAGTGAGAGAGAGCCTCTGCAACCACAGCAAAAGCTTCACCATCTTTGATGAGCGGTGTGATGTCCCGGAAGAGAATTCCCTCGGAAGGAAAGTTTGGGATATCTCTAATAAGCGAGAGCGCCGCTGAGAGTTCCATCTGGTGCTCCATTTCGACTGTCCTGATGGCGAGCCATTGAACAATTCTTGTGTCCGAAAGGGGACTTGAACCCCTAATCCCTTGCGAGAACTAGCACCTCAAGCTAGCGCGTCTGCCAATTCCGCCACCCGGACGAGTGTCCCC
>CAJBMC010000008.1 GCA_903954055.1 uncultured Actinomycetes bacterium
CTGGAAAGACAACGACGCTTAAGACAATCTCTGGTCTTCGCGCTGTCTCTGGCGGACAGATTCTCTTCGACGGCAAAGATATCTCTAAGGTTCCAGCTCACGAGCGCGTAACTCTTGGTATCTCGCAATCTCCAGAAGGCCGTGGAATTTTTCCAGGTATGACAGTTCTAGAAAACCTAGAAATTGGTAAGTACTTCCGCAAGGATCGTAAATCAGAGATGGATCAAGATCTTGAGATGGTCTACGAACTCTTCCCACGCCTAAAAGAGCGTATGGCGCAAGCTGGCGGAACTCTCTCCGGTGGCGAGCAGCAGATGTTGGCAATTGGTCGCGCGCTGATGGCGCGCCCAAAATTGTTGCTGCTCGATGAGCCTTCAATGGGACTTGCTCCGATGATGATTGCAAATATCTTCCGCATCATTACTGAGATCAATAAGAAGGGCACGACAATCCTTCTCGTCGAACAGAATGCACAGCAGGCGCTTCAGCGCGCACATCGCGCATATATCTTGGAGACCGGCAATGTGGTTAAAGAGGCGAAGGCTTCAGATCTGCTCAACGATCCTGCTGTTCGCGAGGCATACCTCGGAACTGGCGCAGATTCAGGACACCACTAAGAAAATCAACGCTGCGCAAGAATAAGGCAGGTGATTCGGGCAGTGCATGTGCGCTGCCCGTCTTCATTTTCAATCTCAATCTGATAGCTGCACATTGTCTTACCGAGGCTAATCGCAGTTGCGGTGCCAGTGACAAAACCAGAGCGGGCTGATTTGTGATGGGTTGCATTGATATCAACGCCGACAATCATGCGATCAGGTCCAGCGTGAAGGGCAGTACCAATAGAGCCGAGCGATTCGGCGAGCACAACATTTGCGCCACCATGCAACAAGCCAAGTGGCTGAGTATTACCTTCAACCGGCATACGAGCGACTAGGCGTTGCGGAGATGCTTCGAGAATCTCAATACCCATCTTTTGATCGAGGAGACCAGAGCCACGTTCGCGGAGAATAGCTAGGTAATCAGGTTGCGTCATAGTTCGAAATCTTAACTTGTTACATAGGATGTGCGCCATGAGCACGCCTAAGAAACTCTTATTAATCGATGGCCACTCAATGGCCTATCGAGCTTTCTACGCGTTGCCAGTCGAAAACTTCACGACCGCAATGGGCCAACACACCAATGCGATCTATGGATTTGCAACGATGTTGATTTCGCTGATTAAGGAAGAGAAGCCCAGCCACATAGCCGTCGCCTTCGATGTATCGCGGAAAACATTCCGCTCTGAGATATTCCCTGACTACAAAGCTAATCGCGCATCTACCCCTGATGAATTCCGTTCGCAGATGTCCTATCTCCACGAGTTCATCGACGGCTGCGGTATCGAACACTTTCAGTTAGAAGGCTATGAGGCCGATGACCTGATTGCGACAATCTCAAAGAAGGCGGAGAAGGATGGCTTTGAAATCCTCATCTGTACTGGAGATCGAGATAGCTTCCAATTAGTAAATGAGAAGACGACCGTGCTCTATCCCAAACGTGGAGTCAGCGAGATGGCTCGCATGACACCTGCGGCGGTAGTTGAGAAGTATGGAATGACACCTGCGCAATACCCAGATTTTGCGGCGCTTCGTGGGGACCCGAGCGATAACTTGCCATCAATCCCCGGCGTTGGTGAGAAGACGGCAGCGAAGTGGGTAGTTGAATATGGTTCACTCTCGGATCTGCTCTCAGAGGTGGATAAAGTCGGCGGCAAGGTTGGCCAAGCCCTTCGTGACAATATCGATAATGTAATCCGAAATCGCGAACTGACACAGCTGGTACATGATGCTCCCATCACCTTTGCCTTAGATGCGATGGAGTGGAAGGGCATTGATCTCGAGAAGATTGATCCGTTACTGACGACACTTGAATTTAAGACTTTGAAAGATCGCTTTAAACCTATTGCAGCTGCGGGTTCTGCTCCGGCTAAAGGCAAGAAGGCGGCTACCAATGAATTACAGAGCGATTTATTTGGCGCACCAGTGAGCGCCAACTTCATTTCTTCCAGCGAACTTTCTCAGAAGATTTCCGCTCATAACGGTGAGATCGCAGTTGCCTTCGAACTCAGTGGAGATTCAGTTGATGAGAAGCTCAATCGGTATGCGGTTGCGCTTAACGCGACTGATGTATATCTCATCGAAGGATCCTCAATGGGGGAGTGGGCAGTCAGCGTTGAAACTCCCAAGATCGTTTATGATGGTAAATCACTTGCCCGCATCAATGGGCTCTCTGGTTTTATATTTGATATAGATATTGCGGCTTATCTTGTTAATCCTGGCGTCAGAGCATCATCGATTACTGATGTCGCTGATAAGTGGGGCCACCCGCTGGACTCTTCATCACCTGAAAATTTTCTCGCCTCTCAGGCTGCTGCCTACTTTGAGATCAAGAAGAACCTAGAAGCCGATCTCGCCGAACGCGGGCTAGGAGAACTCTTTACCAAGTTAGAGCTTCCAATATCTGAATTACTGGCGATCATGGAGAACCGTGGAGTTGCCGTCGATATCAAAGAGCTCAACCGCCTACTCGAACTCTTTGAGAGCGAAGTAGCAGATGAGACTGCCAAGGCACATGCATCAGTCGGCCACGAGTTCAACGTCGCCTCTCCTAAACAACTTCAGGTAGTTCTCTTTGAAGAGTTAGCGCTACCAAAGACGAAGAAGATTAAGACTGGATTTACCACCGATGCTGATGCGCTGGCCTGGC
>CAJBMC010000009.1 GCA_903954055.1 uncultured Actinomycetes bacterium
CCGTGTCTCAGTCCCAGTGTGGCCGGTCGCCCTCTCAGGCCGGCTACCCGTCGTCGCCTTGGTGAGCCATTACCTCACCAACAAGCTGATAGGCCGCGAGATCATCTTCAACCGAAAAACTTTCCAGCCCCGATCATGCGATCAAGGCTCATATCCGGTATTAGCCCCGGTTTCCCGGAGTTATCCCAGAGTTGAAGGCAGATTTCTCACGTGTTCCTCACCCGTTCGCCGCTAATTCACACCCGAAGGTGTTTCATCGCTCGACTTGCATGTGTTAAGCACGCCGCCAGCGTTCGTCCTGAGCCAGGATCAAACTCTCCATAGAAATGTTTGATCTTTAGCTTTACGAGACAAACAAACTGTCGTTTATTTAGTCTTATTACCAAAGGAAATCAACGAGTATTGATACCGAAGTATCGTTACTTCATTGAAGTATTTATTTATTGAATGACCCACATGTTATTTGCATAGCAAGTAAAGCCATTCAATGGCATTGACTTATGGCACGCTGTTGAGTTCTCAAGGTACGGATGCGCACTGCTTCGTAGAATTTCTTCCACTTTTCAGGGCAGACCGCCGAATCTAGTCCATTGAACCTTGGCAGGTCAAATCGGCTAGATCGTAGGTACTTCTTCTGTACGTCCGATTTGGGCGATATTTACGCTTATTTCGTACGTTCCACAGCAAGGAGCGTAACTATAGGTCCCTCCCCCTGACAGGTCAAATCCGCCTATGACCAAATGGGTCAATCGAGGGGTGAGATGGCTCATAGCTATCAAGGGCAGCAAAAAACCCACTTTTTATGCGTAAAAAGTGGGTTTTTTGAATAATCAAAGAAATTAAATCAATTCTACGGCAGCTAAATCTCGCTTGCCTTTCCGCAAAAGTGCATATTTTCCGCATAAAAAGTGAGATTTTTCGAGACGAAAATCTTCGCTGCTTACCTTCTCGTTATTGAGATAAGCGCCACTCTCTTTAACGATGCGTCTTGCAGCCGATTTTGAATCAACTACTCCTGTCGCTGCGAGTAAATCAACCCATGTAGGAATCTCATCGCTCGATGAGACTGTTGTGCGTGGCAACTCTGCAATAGCTGATGCCAAAGTTGCCTCATCAAGTTCTGCAAGATCTGCTTGACCGAATAATGCACGGGCAGCAATTTCTACCCGCTCAGCAATTTCAGGTGAGTGAACAAGTGAAGTTAATTCACGTGCAAGTGCGCGGTGAGCTTCTCGTGCACCAGGATTTTCGGTGTGAGATTTTTCGAGATGTTCGATTTCTTCTCGACTTTTGAAAGAGAAGGTTTTAATGAATTTGATGACATCTGCATCGTCAGAGTTCAACCAATATTGGAAGAAAGCATATGGAGATGTCATCTCAGGATCGAGCCAGACAGATCCACCTGCAGTCTTACCAAATTTGGTTCCATCGGCTTTAGTCAGAAGCGGAACTGTAAGTGCATGGGCGCTTCCACTCTCTGCGCGACGAATGAGATCTAAACCTGCAGTGATATTTCCCCATTGATCAGAGCCACCAATTTGTAATGTGCAATTATTTCGTCGATAGAGTTCTAGATAGTCCATCGATTGCAGAACTTGGTATGAAAATTCAGTGTAGGAAATTCCATCTTTCTCAAGACGTGATGAGACCGAATCCTTACTGAGCATTTGATTGACACTGAAATGCTTTCCGATGTCGCGAAGAAATTCGATGGTAGACATCGGTGCGGTCCAATCGAGATTATTTGCCATAATCGATGGATTAACGGCCGTGTCAAAATCCATAAACTTGGATAGCTGTAACTTGATTCGGTTGACCCATTGCGCGACAACATCAGAATCATTAAGTGAGCGTTCATCGTTACGGCCACTTGGATCACCTACTAAACCGGTAGCTCCGCCTACAAGAAGAATCGGGTTATGACCGGCTAGCTGAAACCGGCGCATCACGAGGAGTGGCACGAGATTTCCAACGTGAATTGATGGCGCCGTTGGATCAGTTCCGAGATAGAGCGTGATCGGCTTCTTTAACGCCTCTCGTAGCATAGCCTCGTCTGTAGTCTGAGCAATGAGCCCGCGCCATTTGAGGTCATCAAGAAGTTCACTATTAACCGGAGTCATCATGCACCCATCATGGCCGAGAAGGCCGCTCGCTTGTCGTGGAATTTCTTACTCAAAACTTCTATATCTGCTGAGAGTCCATTGATTTGCGCTGCAAAAGATGATGGGGCAGTCCCGCCAAAAGTCGTGCGAGAGGCCAGGGCGCCCTGGACCGTTAAGACATCACGCACATCTGGGAGTAGCGATGGATGGATATGAGCAAGCTCGGCATCTGTGAGTTGGTGGAGTTGGCGCCCTGATGACTCGCAGAGAGCGACACACTTTCCCGCCGCCTCGTGTGCATGGGCAAATGGAATGTTGGCTCGGACGAGGTAATCGGCAATCTCAGTTGCAAGTGAGAAGCCGAGTGGTGCAGCAAGCGCCATCTTCTCTCGATCAAAATCTGTTGTGGCAATCATTCCGGTTACAGCTGGAAGAACTAAGAGAACTGTATCGATCGAGTCGAAGAGCGGTTCTTTATCTTCTTGAAGATCACGGTTATAGGCGAAAGGTAAACCTTTAAGAGTCGTTAAGAGCGCGGTGAGATTTCCTACCAGTCGACCAGCTTTTCCTCGCGCGAGTTCGGCCATATCTGGATTCTTCTTCTGCGGCATGATTGATGAACCTGTTGAGTAAGCATCAGCAACCTTGGCCCATCCGTATTCGGTAGTCGCCCAAATGCACCACTCCTCCCCTATGCGAGAGAGATGGCTGCCAATCATTGCGAGTATGAAGAGAGCCTCTGCTACATAATCACGATCTGAAACTGCATCGATGCTATTGGCAGCAGATGAAGCGAAGCCTAAAGCCTTTGCGGTCTTCTCGGGCGATAGCGGCAGTGAAGATCCAGCGAGAGCTCCAGAACCTAATGGGCTCACCGATGCACGAGCTAACCAATCCGAAATTCGATCTAGATCTCGTGAAAATGCGTGGGCATGCTTTGCAATTTCGTGGCCGAAGAGAATTGGTTGGGCATGTTGAAGATGGGTAAATCCTGGAGCAGGAGCATCCCCATATTCACTTGCCTTTGCAATTAACGATTTCTGCAATTGGAGTATCTGCGTGGCGACCTCGAGCATATGGTCGATCGCGTAGAGACGAAGATCTGTCGTTACCTGATCATTACGAGATCGACCTGCTCTGAGTGAGCCACCTATCTCACCTAATTTTTCAGTTAAGCCACGTTCGAGAGCGCTATGAACGTCTTCATCACTGTCGATCGCTAGAAACTTTCCGGCCGCAACCTCTGCGATTAACTCTTTGAGGGCACCTCGAATCGAGGTCGCAATTTCTGGCTTTAATAGGCCACTCGATTCCAAAATCTCAAGATGAGCTAATGAGGAGCGAAGGTCATATGGAGCTAGACGCCAATCAAAGTGAACGCTCCGCGAGAGCGCAAAGACAGCATCCGCTGGCCCATCCGAGAAACGACCGCCCCACAATGCCATTACTTTTTGCCCCTTTGATTGCCACCACGGTATGAGAGCAATTCTTTCGCGAGTTCTGCTCCACCAGTCGCTTTTCGGGATACAACTAAGACCGTGTCGTCGCCCGCAATTGTTCCGATAATCGACTTCAAACCCGAGTGGTCGAGTGAACTGGCGAGAAACTGTGCACCTCCGGGTGGAGTCCGTACAACGGCGAGATTTCCACTTGATTCGACAGAGAGAATCAGATCTCCGGGAAGTGGCATAGAGCGAGCCATAGAATCATCATCACTGTCGGCGATTGCGTATCCGTTTCTCCCACGGACCGCTCCGATTTCTTCGAGGTCTCGACTGGCTGTTGCTTGGGTGACAGGAAAACCCGCCTTTTTGAGCTCCTTCACTAAATCACCTTGCGAGAGAATTTTTCCGCTCTTCACAAGCGATATTGCCTTCGAACGTCTTGCCACAACTGTAGACATAACTAGTCGCTCACCTTCTTACTTACTTCATGAACGCTTTCGGTGAAGACCTTAAGAAACTTCGCTACTTCGCGATCGGAGATAATTAATGGTGGCGCAATACGAATTACTGTCTCGCTATTTCCATTGACGAGAACGCCATTTCTTTCACAGACCTTTGTCACCATTTTGGCAATGGGTGAGGAGAATTCGATTCCGATCAGTAATCCCGCGCCTCGCACAGATTGCACACCTTCGATCAATGCGATATCAGCCATCAGTTCGACTCCAATCGCCGAGACACGTGGGAGCAAGCCCTTCTTCTCAATAGTGTCAATAACGGCAAGGCCAGCTGCAGTTGCCACCGGGTTTCCACCAAAAGTTGATCCATGATCACCTGCCTGGAAGAGGTTCGCAGCGCCACCAAGAGCAATCATGGCGCCGAGTGGCAAACCACCACCCAGACCCTTTGCCAATGTGATGACATCAGGTTGGATCCCAGAATATTCGTATCCGAACCAATCACCAGTGCGCCCCATTCCAGTTTGTACGCAATCAAAGACGAGCAGTGCACCAGTCTCATCACACAGCTCACGTAGCGCCTGGAGATATCCATGAGGTGGAACTATTACGCCCGCTTCTCCCATGATTGGTTCAACAATAACCATGGCAGTTTTCTTAGAAACCTTCTTCAGCATCGCTCCCATATCGCCGTAGGGAACGTGGGTAATTCCTTTTATCAATGGCTTGAAAGGATCTCGCTTACCAGGCTGACCAGTAAGCGACAGCGCTCCCATAGTGCGTCCGTGAAAAGCTTCTTTAGTGGCGACAATTCGAGTACGACCGGTTTTGCGCGATAACTTGAGAGCTGCTTCATTTGCCTCTGCACCTGAATTGCAGAAGAAGACGCGGGCGCTTTTATCACCGGTCATCGCAACCAATTTTTTAGAGAGGGCGAGCACATTAGGGTGGGCGTAGAAATTTGAGACATGCCCAAGGGTGGCGATCTGCTTCGATACTGCTCTCACAATTGCTGGATGAGCATTGCCTAATACATTGGTCGCAATGCCGGCGAGAAAATCTAGATATTCAACGCCCTTTATATCGGTGACTAGAGCGCCTTTACCTGAGATTAATTCGATTGTTGGAGTTCCGTAATTTGCTTGTAAGGATGTATTCCAGCTTTTCATGCGACCACCAACGTTCCTCCGTTATGAGCCAACGCGGATGCGAAGGCTTCTGGATTTGTTCCATCAATAATTCGAACTGCTAGCGCCCCAGCCGCGATTGCATCAAGGCAGGCTTGAACTTTAGGAGCCATTCCTTCAGCGAAAGTTCCCTTGAGTTGCTCCAACTCAGTAGATGAGATCGAGTCAATCAGCGATTCTTTATCGGGCCAATTTCGATAGATACCTGGAACGTCAGTCATGATGATCAGCTCTTGCGCCTTAACTGCACCCGCCACAGCAGCGGCAGCAATATCTGCATTAACGTTCAACCCTCCATCGCTATCTAGATCATTTGCTATCGGAGAGATGACAGGGAGGACTCCCTTTTCGAGAAGGGTCTCGATAGCCGTCGCATCAACTTTCTCAACATCTCCAACTAGCCCAAGATCTGCACGCTCACCGTTGACTAGTGTTTGTTGACGGCGAGCGAAGATTGTCCCGGAATGACGCCCCGATATTGCAAGTGCGGAAATACCTGAATGGGTAAGTGTCTGAGCGAGAGTCGGACCAACTTGATTTGATAAAACATCTTCAACTACTCGGAAGATTTCAGGTGTAGTCACGCGAAATCCACCGATAAATTCTGATGTCAATCCGGATTGCTCAAGGGCTCTATTTATCTGGGGTCCGCCACCATGAACAACAATAACTTTTAACCCATCTGCCAGTGCCAGCGCTAATCTTTTGCCAAAAGCACCGTCATTATCTGACATAGCGTGTCCGCCAAACTTAATGACCATTATCTCTTGGCTCATGTTGAATAGGCCGAATTCTCGTGAACATAATCGTGGGAAAGGTCATTGGTGCGAACTGTTGCAGATGCGCTTCCAATATTGAGGTTGATGTTCAATTCCACAAGCCGATTGTTAAATAAGACCGTTGTCTTATCTTCAAAGGGCGCTGAATTCTTCGCAACCTGCACGCCGTTGAGATTTACATCGATTGCCAGTGGGTCCAATTTTGCATCTGCTGTACCAACAGCTGCCAGAACTCTCCCCCAGTTAGGATCTCCGCCAAAGATGGCACATTTAAGAAGGTTGTTGCGTGCACATGCTCGTGCAACCTCAACTGCATCCTTTTCTGAATGTGCACCGGTTACGGTAATGGCAACGGTCTTCGTCGAGCCTTCAGCATCTTCAATCAATTGTGCTGCTAGTGAAGCGCAGATCTCCATCAAGACTTCCTCTAGCTTTGCTCCCCCAAGCTCGACTCCACTTGCCCCCGAACCCAAGAGAAGTACGGTGTCATTTGTAGACATGCACCCATCCGAGTCGATTCGGTTATAGGTGCGATCACAGACTCGAGAAAATATTGCTTGCGCATCAGCCGGTAATACTGCATCGGTCATCACAACTGAGAGCATTGTTGCCAGCGCCGGAGCAAGCATTCCTGCTCCTTTTGCGACGCCAACCGTGCGCACACCATCAAGATCTCGTTCGGCAATCTTTGGTACTGAATCCGTCGTCATTATCGAACGGGCTACATCTTCTAGCGAATCAGAATTAAGTGAACGAGAGAGTTCTTCGGCGCCGGTGAGAATCTTTGCAAGTGGCAATCTTTCTCCGATGAGACCGGTGGAGCAGACGACAACCTCGCCTGATGAAATCTCAAGCAACTCGCCTACCTTCTCAGCTGTACGGTGAGTATCAAGAAAACCTTCCGGACCGGTACAGGCATTTGCGCCACCAGAGTTCAGGATTGCCGCTCGCACGAGTCCGCCTTTGGTCACCTCCCGTGACCAAATTACCGGGGCTGCAACAACTTGATTCGTTGTGTAGACAGCAGCAGCATCAAAGCGTGGGCCAACATTCTCAATCAAAGTGAGATCGAAGCTACCCGTACTTTTTAAACCTGCATGCATTCCAGCGGCTTTGAAGCCTTTCGGCAA
>CAJBMC010000010.1 GCA_903954055.1 uncultured Actinomycetes bacterium
AAGCCTTCCGCGTAACCACATATTAGATAGAAAGGACCGGGTGCGATGCTCAAGAAATATTTCGCACCCGGTTCTCTCTTTTCTTATAAGGCATATCGAAATCTCTGGTTCTCTTCGATCTTCACAATCATTGCGATGTCAGCGTTTCCTATCGCGCTGGCCGTCACGGTTTTAGATGCAGGTGGAAGCGCAACTTCGCTCGGACTTATATTGGCTGCGCGCGTATTAGCAGGAGTTCTCTTATCTCCAGTGGGCGGCGTCTGGTCGGATCGTTTTCCCCGTAAGAATGTTTTGATTGTTGCCGATGGTTTCCGTGGCCTTATGGGTTCTGTTGTTATCTTCTTTGATCCCAAGACAATTCCACTCTGGATACTTGGGTTAATAGTTGTCTTGATGGGCGTGAGCGATGCATTTGGTGCACCTGCATCGCAAGCGATAATCCCAGGTTTAGTGCCTGATTCACTTCTTCCTTCCGCAAATGTAGTTCGGGGAATTGCAATCAAAGCCGCAACAATTGCCGGCCCTGGAATCGCCGGCGTAATTGTGGTCTCACTCGGAACCCATGCAACATATATCGCAACATCATTCTTCTTTATGGTCGGTGCCGGGCTCCTCTTTAGGATTAAAGAGGGACCATTGCCAGAAGCACCGGAGACTCCACAGAAATTCTTCCATGACCTCAGAGATGGACTTGATGTCGTATGGAAGTACAAGTGGATTGCAGCCATGATTGCAATGGCATCAGTTCAACTTATGCTCGTTGTCGGAATTGAAAATGTCATGCTGCCAGTAATTACAAAGCGAGATTTTCATACCTCTTCAGTCTTCGCGACTGCCGCTGCCCTATTTAGTTTAGGCGGCGCAATATCTGCTGTGATTTCAATTCGCTCTAAGACTAAAGTGCCAGGCCTTGTTGCGGTTACGGTGTGGGGCCTCTTCATATTCGCGCCACTTGTCCTCGCATTTCCATCGTCAAAAGCTTTGATCTTTCTCTCATATTTTGTTGCAGGTTTCTCAGTCGGCCCATGGGAAGCTTTTTGGAGTACGCAGGTCCAACGAGAAGTTCCAACCGAATTTCAAGGGCGAGTATTTAGCCTCGACTACATGGGATCTATCGGTCTGATGCCACTCGGAATGGCACTAGCGGGACCGCTCGCAAATTTATTGGGGGAGCGACCACTGCTAATCGGAGTATCAATCTTCCATTTGGTTATCTGCGCAGTGGTTCTCTTAGTTCCTGGAGTTAAAGAGATGAAGGCTCCAAGTAGAAGCGATTGAGATTCCACCCAAACCGATTCCACCCAAACCGATTCCACTAAGAGCGAACAAAGTTAGGCTCAATTCACGCCACATAAATCCGCTCCGAAAACTATATTTACACCCATGTCCACGAAAATCGGCGAGGCCAACGACCTCTTGAAGTGCTCCTTCTGCGGCAAGACCCAGAAGCAGGTGAAGAAGCTCATTGCCGGTCCGGGCGTTTATATCTGCGACGAGTGCATCGATCTCTGTAATGAAATTATCGTTGAAGAACTCTCCGAGGCAAACACACTTGGCCTTGCCGAACTTCCAAAGCCACAATCCATCTTTGAATTCCTAGATCAATATGTGATCGGACAAGATCGTGCAAAGAAGTCTCTCTCTGTTGCCGTCTACAACCACTACAAGCGGGTGCAATCCGGTGAGTCACGTGGTGAAGATGGAATCGAACTCGCTAAGTCAAACATTCTCCTTCTAGGTCCAACCGGTTGCGGCAAGACTTTGATGGCTCAGACACTTGCGCGCATGCTCAATGTTCCCTTTGCAATTGCAGATGCGACCGCGCTTACTGAAGCAGGTTATGTCGGCGAAGATGTCGAAAACATTTGGCTCAAGTTACTTCAAGCAGCAGATTACG
>CAJBMC010000011.1 GCA_903954055.1 uncultured Actinomycetes bacterium
ACCGAGATCTACACTATAGCCTACACTCTTTCCCTACACGACGCTCTTCCGATCTATGGTTCAGGCAGCTGCAGATGATCTCGGTATGGACCAAGCTGAATTCCGTCGCATGAACTTTGTTAAGGACGAAAAGCACCCACACCGCACAGCATTTGGTTTCTTGACTGACTCAGGTCAGTATGAGAAGTGCCTTAATATCGGTCTCGAAGCAATCAATTACAAGAACTTCGAAGCAGAGCGCGCAGAGGCTGCTTCACGTGGTCGCTTGCTCGGTATCGGTATCTCAACAATGACTGAGCCACTCGGTGCTGGTAACAGCCGCGAGTACGACATCTTGGGTATCAAGATGTTCGACTCAGCAGAACTCCGTATTCACATGTCAGGTAAGGCAATCTTGCGTACCGGTTCACGTGGACAGGGAACAGGTCACGAGACAACATGGGCACAGATTGTTGCTCACGAGCTCGGTATTCCAGCAGATGACATCCTCGTCGAAGAAGGCGATACAGATACAGCGCCATTCGGTATGGGTACATATGCATCACGTTCTACACCAGTAGCAGGTGCAGCAATTGCAATGGTTGCGCGAAAGATTCGTGCAAAGGCTCGCAAGATTGCAGCACACCTTCTCGAAGTATCTGAAGAGGATATCGAGTGGGAGCTAGGTCGCTTCTACGTCCGCGGTAACGAATCACGCGGCGTCACAATCCAAGATTGTGCAATGGCGGCATATAGCAATATGCCTGATGGAATGGAACCAGGACTGGAGAACACCGCTTACTACGATCCTCCAAACCTCACATGGCCATTTGCTTGCTACATCGCAAAGGTTGAAATCGATCCTGAGACAGGTGTCTGGGATGTATTGCAGTTCGTTGCTGTCGATGACTGCGGTGTTCGTATCAATCCAATGATCGTCGAAGGACAGATCATGGGTGGTCTCACCGAGGCATATGCAATGGCAAATATGCAGTATCAAACTTACGATGAAGAAGGAAACATCATCGGCGGAAATTACATGGACTTCCTATTGCCAACAGCGTGGGAAACACCAGGATTCGAGCTCTACGAAGTTGTTACTCCATGTCCTCACCACCCAATCGGTGCAAAGGGCGTCGGCGAGTGCGCAACTGTGGGTGGACCTGCAGCGTTCGTAAATGCAGTTGTTAACGCGTTGAAGCACAAGGGCGTTCGTAATATCGATATGCCAATGATGCCAAACCGTGTCTACGAAGCACTTACAACTGGCAAGGACATCTACGGAATGCCTCCAGTAAGAAGCGGCGACTAAGTAAATGTCTTTTAACCCAGTTGAAGGAATTGGCGTCATGGAGCGCGCAGTTGAACTCACCAATAGCGGTGAATCATTTGTGATGGCTACCGTCGTATGGCGCCAAGGACCTTCATCTGGGCAATCTGGATCTCGAGCAATCATCACCAGCGATGGAAAACTTTTCGGATGGATTGGCGGAGCATGTGCCGAGCCAGTCCTTATCCGACAAGCCAAGAAGGTAATGGAATCCGGTAAGGCGCAATTAATCTGGTTAGGTCAAGAAGCTGACTTCCTTGGAATGCATGTTCCAGATGGAGTATTAACAGTGCCAATGGCCTGCCAGAGCGAAGGCGCACTTCAGATTTATG
>CAJBMC010000012.1 GCA_903954055.1 uncultured Actinomycetes bacterium
GGTCTTCCCATCAAAACTACCTGCGCGCCGGCCGAGGCAAAGGTCTCCAGCTCATCATCGGTGAGTCCACCTTCTGGACCAATGATGATCAGTACGCGCTTTGCACCAGGACGCACAATCGACGATAAAGGTGCAATAGCGCTCTCATGAAAGACAAGTGCGAGATCTGATTTTGCAATCTCATCAACAATCTCTTCGGTCTTTGCAACGCCAGATACTGCAGGAATTCGAAAACGTCGAGATTGCTTTGATGCTTCGCGAGCAGTGTGCTGCAACTTTTCAATCTTCTCATCGGCGCGACCGATACTGCGGCTGGCCTTCCACATCACGATGCGATCTGCGCCGCCCTCGGTCGATAGTTCGATTGACTCCTTAATGCGATCACCTTTAGGAATCGCCTGCACAATCGTAAATTGTGTGGCGAGTTCGCTCTCAAAACCTGATTCAAGAACGCGGACGCGAATCGACTTCTTCGTGACATCTTCAGCAACAACGCGTGACCAACCGCCTTTGCCATCGCTAAGATTAAAAATATCGCCTACGCCAATGCGAAGGACCTTGATTGCGTGATGGGCATCATCGCCATCGAATTCGTAGATTAGCCCCGCAGCTGCAGGTAAGTCATCGACAAAAAATAGAGTCAGCATCAGCGATGGAAGACATCTTTGAACTTAGCGAAGAGACCTTCTTCATGGCCCTTAACTTTGACATCGCCCTCTTTTTCACCGCGCGCTTGCGAGAATTCCTTAAGCAACTTCTCCTGCTCTTTATTGAGCTTATGGGGAGTTTCAATATCTACGTGGACAATCAAATCACCGCGGTGCGTTGTGCGAAGGCGAGTCATTCCCTTGCCCTTGACCGGAACGGTTGTACCGCTCTGGGTTCCGGCCTTGATATGAACATCGATTGGACCGTCGAGCGCCTCAACTTTAACTGTGGTGCCAAGCGTTGCCGCAGCAAATGGAATTGAGATTGCGACATGGAGATTCTCACCATCGCGCAAGAGATAGTCATGATCTTTTTCAACGATCTCAATGTAGAGATCTCCGGCAGGACCGCCACCGGCACCGACTTCACCGCGACCTGACATTTGAATTCGATTGCCGGTCTCAACACCTGCTGGAACCTTGATATTAATTGTCTGCTTCGCGCGGACGCGACCATCACCGGCACATTCGCGACAAGGGTCGGTAATGACGCTGCCATAACCAGAGCAGCTGCTGCATGGACGCGATGTCATGACCTGACCGAGGAATGACTTCTGCACGTATTGCATCTCACCGCGACCACCGCAGACCTTGCAGGTCTCTGGATGTGAATTATTTGCAGTGCCTTGACCTTCACACTTTTCGCATACGACTGCGCTCTCTAAAGTGATATCGCGTTCGGTACCAAAGCAGGCTTCATGTAAATCTACTTCAATACGAATGAGCGCATCTTGTCCTTGGCGCATACGTGGACGCGGTCCGCGATTTCCACCGCCACCAAAGAATGCATCCATGATGTCGCTAAATCCGCCGCCGCCGAATCCACCGCCGAAGTCATTGAATCCGCCGCGACCACCCATGTCATATTGCTGACGTTTATTGGGATCGCTTAAAACATCATAGGCAGCAGTTACTTCTTTAAATTTATTTTGAACTTCTGGATCTGGATTTACATCTGGGTGGAGTTCGCGAGCAATCTTTCGATATGCCTTCTTGATCTCATCTTGAGTTGCCCCACGTTGAACGTTGAGGAGCTCGTAAAAATCTGCCATCTTATTGAGCACTCTCCGTTATAAATCGACCGATGTAACGTGCGACTGCTGAAACAGCCGACATTGAGCCAGCGTAATCCATACGAGTTGGTCCAAGCACACCAAGTGCGCCTACCGGGCTATTTTCAAAGCCGTATTCCATAGTGACAAGTGATGTGGTCTGAAGATGCGCATCCTTCTGTTCGCTGCCGATAGTGACATTGACGATTGGGTTTGCATCATCGAGCAGTCGAAGAAGCACGACTTGTTCTTCAAGCGCCTCCAAAATGGAAGATAAATCCGTGCCATCACCAGAACGTGCGAGGTGAGCAGTTCCTGCAATCGCCATCTTCTCTCGACCTTGTGTATCGCCAATGATCGGATACTTAACGACAGCTACCTGCTTTGTAATGTCAGAGAGCAACTTTGCGCTGCGCTTTACCAAATCGTCAACATCGTATGAACCATCGAGGAAAGTTTCGATTGCGCGACGTTCCGCGCTTGAAAGTGGCTTTACCGTTGCCAACTTATCGACGAAGATTCGATAGCCGCGATCGGTAGGAATTCGGCCAGCGCTGGTATGTGGCTGCTTAATGAGGCCTTCTTCTTCTAGGACCGCCATCTCATTGCGAATCGTTGCCGGAGAGATTCCCAAAGCATGATTTTCTGCAATCGCCTTAGAACCTACTGGCTCTTGGGTCTGGACGTACTCCTCAACAATGGCTCGAAGAATCTCGAGTCTGCGATCAGTAGTCATATCTCGAAGTTTACCTGTGCTCGCTTAAGCGAGCATCTCCTGAGTAAGGCGGTCGGCAATCAAGCGACCCTTTGGTGTGAGTGCAATCGAATCTTCGCGGTCAATCACATGGCCACTCTTGATGTACTCCATAGTGCGTTCGTACTGCGCAACGGTGAGGGCGGCCTTTCGGACTCCCTCCGGCATCCGGATCGCAAGCATGATGTATTCGGATTTCTTCTCTTCATCAGTCAGAGTTTCAGAGTCCTTGATAGGTGACTCGCCCGCGAATACACGTTCCTTATAAGCGGTGGGATGCTTCACATTCCAGAAACGCTTCTGATCAATATGTGAATGTGCGCCTGGACCTAGTCCCCACCAATTATTGGATTTCCAATAAGCGATGTTGTGGCGGCATTGATGTCCTGGCTTTGACCAATTAGAGAGTTCGTACCACTTCAAACCCTTTTGTAAACATTGCTGATCGACCAAGAGATACATATCTGCCATCAAATCATCATCGGGCATTGTTAGTTCGCCACGCTTGATCTGTGCAGCAAGTTTTGTGCCATCTTCAACGATGAGTGCGTACGCGCTGATGTGATCGATATCGAGTGAAAGAGCTTCCTTAACGGTTGATGCCCAATCGCTTAAGGACTCTCCCGGAGTTCCATAGATGAGATCTACAGAGACAGATGCAAAGCCAGCAGCGCGCGCCATATCAACTGCTTTGCGGACATTCTCTGGATTGTGGGTGCGGTCGAGCACTTTCAGAACATGCTCTTTATTTGATTGCATACCGAATGAGATGCGATTAAAACCGGCTGCGATATATCCATCGAGCTTCTCTTGCGTTACCGAATCAGGATTGGCCTCTAATGTAATTTCGCAATCTTCGGTAATTCCATTGCGATTGCGAATCGCAGTCAGCACACGACCCAGATCTTTAGGTGGAATCAGAGATGGAGTTCCACCACCGAAGAAGATGGTGCTGACCTCATCGGTGGGTGTTGTATCGAGCTCGCGTAAGACGGCATCGATGTAATCGGCGGAGACAATCTCAAGTGATGCGCCATCCTGAAGTTCAGCAGGTGTGTAGGTATTAAAGTCACAGTAACCGCAACGTCGTACACAATATGGAATATGTACGTAGTACGAGAACATGATCGTAAGCCTCGGGGTTAGTTTTCGAGCTTGCGCGCTGCTTTGATCTTCTCAATATCAGCATCGGTAGCAAGGGCGGCAACGAATGCTTCCTGTGGAACTTCAACGCGTCCCACCATCTTCATACGCTTCTTACCTTCTTTTTGCTTCTCGAGAAGTTTGCGCTTACGTGAAATATCGCCGCCGTAACACTTAGCAAGAACATCTTTACGAATCGCGCGGATGGATTCGCGAGCAATAATGCGAGAACCAATAGCTGCCTGAATCGGCACCTCAAATTGCTGGCGCGGGATGAGTTCGCGGAGCTTACCGGTCATCATGACACCGTATGAATATGCCTTATCGCGGTGAACAACTGCGCTAAATGCGTCTACGGCTTCGCCTTGGAGCAAGATATCGACCTTGACGAGATTGCCTTCTTCATCGCCCATCTCTTCATAATCAAGAGAGGCATAACCCTTCGTGCGTGACTTCAATTGATCGAAGAAGTCGAAGACGATTTCAGCAAGTGGAAGTGTGTAGCGAATCTCGACGCGATCTTCTGAGATGTAATCCATGCCGAGCATCACGCCGCGGCGTTCTTGGCAGAGCTCCATGATGGTTCCGATGTACTCAGATGGCGCAAGAATCGTTGATTTAACAATAGGTTCTTTAACGTTATTGACCTTGCCATCCGGAAATTCTGAAGGGTTGGTCACGATAATTTCTTTACCGTCTTCCATTGTCACGCGATAGACAACGTTAGGCGCAGTTGAAATCAAGTTGAGCTTTGCTTCGCGTTCGAGACGTTCGCGCACGATTTCCATATGAAGTAGACCTAAGAATCCACAACGGAAACCAAAACCGAGAGCAGCTGAGCTCTCTGGTTCGTAGACCAGCGCCGCATCATTGAGCTGCAACTTTTCTAGCGCATCACGTAATACTGGGAAATCAGCGCCATCGAGTGGGAATAAGCCAGAGAAGACCATTGGCTTTGGATCTTTATAGCCGCCGAGCGCTTCCTTTGTTGGTCGAGCAAAGTTTGTAATCGTGTCACCAACTCGTGATTGGCGAACATCTTTAACGCCGGTGATTAAGTAACCAACCTCGCCAACGCCCAAGCCCTTTGATGGCAAAGGTTCTGGTGAGATAACGCCGATTTCAAGTGCTTCATGCTTAACGCCGGTGGAGAACATTTGAATCTGTTCGCGCGGTTTGAGGTGACCATCGACAACACGGACGTAGGTAACAACACCACGATATGCATCGTAGACAGAGTCAAAGATCAATGCGCGTGCTGGTGCATCTGGGTCGCCGACTGGCGCCGGAATTAAATCGATAATCTGGTCGAGAAGTTCGGCCACGCCATCACCGGTCTTACCCGATACGCGTAAGACATCTTCAACTTTGCAACCAATTAAGCCGGCGAGCTCTGCAGCAAATTTATCTGGTTGCGCATTGGGAAGATCGATCTTATTAAGAACAGGAATGATGGTGAGGTTATTTTCCATCGCAAGGTAAAGGTTGGCGAGAGTCTGCGCTTCGATTCCTTGTGCGCAGTCAACGAGCAGCACTGCACCTTCACATGCTGCTAGCGAGCGCGAAACTTCGTAGGTAAAGTCAACGTGACCTGGTGTATCGATCATGTTGAGGATGTATTCCTGGCCGTCGATTCCGGATCTCCATGGAAGACGCACTGCTTGAGATTTAATGGTGATTCCGCGTTCGCGTTCGATATCCATGCGATCGAGATATTGCGCGCGCATTAAACGTGCTTCAACAACCTCGGTGATTTGGAGCATGCGATCGGCGAGAGTTGATTTACCGTGATCGATATGGGCGATGATGCAGAAATTGCGAATCTGCGCCGGATTAGTTGCAGCCGGTTGGGGCGCCTTGGCAATGCTAATTGCTGGCACTTATTAACCCGCCTTGTTGGTAGAGATGAAGAGTTGGTGGGAAGGCGTCCGCTAAATTAGCGAGCGCCCGCCTTTGCAGCTGCCTTAGCCATTGATGACTTCTTATTAGCAGCTGAGTTCTTGTGAATAACACCCTTTGCAACAGCAACATCGAGCGCCTTTGATGCAGCGCGGAGTTCTGTTGTGATCGCAGCAGCGTCACCCTTTGCAGCGGCATCGCGGAACTTACGAACAGCTGTCTTAAATGCTGAAGTAACAGACTTGTTGCGAAGGCGTGCCTTCTCATTTGTCTTAATACGCTTGATCTGCGACTTGATATTTGCCACGTGTAGAGCTCCTGTGCTTTTCGATTAAATATTGGTCAATTTCGCCAATCCGGCGGATTGAGCAGGGTCGTAGGCTATCAGCGCGAGGCTGTGAGCCCAAAATCGAACTGAAGTCGCTAGCGGGCTAGTGAGGAGTGGCTTATCGGGCTGCGCGGGCTGCGGCGATGGTGGCGAGCGCCTTTTCGAGGGCGAAGATCGGGTCAGAGGATGCGCCCTTTACATCGGCATCGGCCTTTGCCACCGCCTCTACCGCTGAGGCGATACCGCGAGGGGTCCAGCCTGCTAATTGGCGACGAGCCTTATCAATCTGCCAAGGAGCCATTCCGAGTTCGCCGGCAAGTTCAAATGATTTAGATCCGCGGTTGGTACCAGAGACTTTAGCTAGATTGCGAAGTGATGATGCGATTGCAGATGTCACCATGACGGGATCGGTTCCGGTCTCTAGTGCGCTGCGAAGTGAGACAAGTGCGGTGGGAAGATCGCCATCGAGCGTTGCATCGGCGACATCGAATCCGGTTGTCTCAATTCGTCCTTGATGAAATGTATCGATGACTTGTTCATCAATGGCGCCCTTTGGTGCATCGAGTGAAATCTGAGAGACCGCTTGTTGAAGTTCGCGAAGATCAGAGCCCAGCGCGCCAACAAGTGCTTTTACGGCGCCAGGCGTTGCCTTACGACCACTATCGAGAAATAACTCTTTTACAAATTGCTCTTTCTCGGCCTCTTTCTTTAGAGCATCACAAGCGATGATCTCTGGCTTAGCTTTCTTAATCGCATCGAGCAACGCTTTACCTTTTACGCCGCCCTTATGGATAAAAATCACCGTTGTTGTCGGATCGATATTTTCAAGGTAGCGAGTGATCTCATCTTTACATTCATCATCGAGGTCCTGTAAATCTTTAATAACGAGGGCTCGGCGTTCGGAGAAGAGCGATGGTGCCAGTGCATCAGCGATATCGCCGGGGATTACCTCGCCGGCGGTAAGAGTGGTGACCTCGGCCTTCTCATCTTTTAGCTGCGCAGAGAGCTTGTTCATCGCTCGATCTGCTAGCGCACCTTCACCACCGAGTAAGAGGTAGAGCGAGTTCATCATCTACTCCTCTCGTGGTTTTGCTCAGAAAGAACTGATTTAGTTCCAACTTATTAACTGCGGACGCGATTTTGCAGTTGAGATAGTGAGCGCATGGTTGCGCGCAGCTACTGCAATTGCGCCATCGTGGTCTGTACGTAGAACTTTAGCGTGAAGTTGGCGCAGGGCGGCAATAGTGGAATCAGCGGGATGTCCATAAGTATTTCCAGCGCCTACGCTGATGAGTGCAAGGGTGGGTGCGAGTTCGCGCATCAGGGTGAGGTCTTGATATCTCGAACCGTGGTGGGCGACTTTATAGATATCAACTCTTCCCACCTTGCCACGTAATTGCTCTTGTACAGGTGGTTCGATATCGCCAGATGCAAAGAGTGTGAGGTCGCGGCTTTTAATGACCGCTGCAATGCTGACATTGTTGGGGTTTGCATCGATGGCACCGGCTTGTAGCGGCCAGAGAACTTCAATTGAGTACTTACCGATGGTGGCCTTTGTGCCAGCTGCGATATTGCCAAACCACTCTGCCTCTACCGTGCGGCCTTTCTCTGCCCCCACTAAACCACCGATGTGATCGGCATGGGGATGGGTCAGAATTAATAATGAGATCGTGGTGACCTTCAATTGGCGAAGACACTTATCCATCACAACTGGATCTGGACCTACATCAATAACTATTGCGCGATGGTCATGGAGATTGAGTACGTAGCCATCACCTTGGCCAACATCGCAGATATATAGATTCCAATCTCCGGTTGGAAACCTCCCCCACCAAAGCGAGAAGAGAATGCAGATCAACAGGACTGCGATTGCCTTTTTCTTAAAGAGATAGAGGGCAAGAACTGCCACCAGTACTGTCGCGAAACCAATTAAGCCGGTGCTGATATTGAGGACTGAGAAAGAAGCGGCCCAGCTAGCAATCGATGTAATCACCATCGCAAAGGGTCGAATCACAATCAACATCAGATGTGCCACCGTTGGAGATATCGGCGATATCAGCGCTGCGACAAAACCGACGATTGTAATTGGCGCAACAAATGGCGCAGCGACAATATTGGCGACGATTGATATTGGTGCGATATATCCAGAGAGCGCAACAATGATGGGAAGACAGAGCGTCATGGCGGCGATGGGAATTGCCAGGGCAGCCGCAATTTTCTGCGGCAACCAACGTTGAAAATATGCGGTGATGTGAGGAGCTATCACGAGCAATCCGGCTGTTGCCAGAACCGATAGTGCGAACCCTGGATCACGTGATTGCCAAGGATCAATCGCTACGACCGCTGCGATAGCAAAGCCGAGCGCTGGCAGTGAATCACCGCGCTGCTTAGTCGACATCGCAATCAACATCACCGCAGCCATCGCCGCAGCCCGAAGCACTGATGGCGAAGGTCGTACCAATGCGATGAATGCGGTTAAGGCTATTGATGTAGCAATGAGACGTGCCGGAATCTTCCGAAAGATAAATTGCATGCACCACAAGACAAAGGCAGAGACGATTGCGAAATTTGCACCGCTGACAGCAACTAGATGAGTAAGTCCTGCTCTGCGCATATCGTTCTTAAATTGAGCGCTCTGTTTTGCAGTATCGCCAATGACCATTCCGGGAATCAGCGCTCCGGCATCACCACCGCCACTTGCGTTGCTTAGGCCGGTGCGAATCTTTGCCAGGGCAACCGCCCATCTTGAGGGTGGGGCGAGTGAGCGAATCGGTGAAGTAGCGATGACTAAAGCGGCGACTCTCCGCTCTTTGCTCGCAAGGATGCGTCCGGTAATTGCAATCTTTTCACCGGGCAACAAGGCAGAAACCGATGCTCGCGGTGCGATAACTCGAATTGGGCCATAACTCGTTGCGGCCAGAAATGAGAATTTTCGGGCAACAAAATTGCGCCCTACAACCTTGCTGGTAATTGCCACCGGATCGGTTCGGACCCTTGCATCATATGTGAAGCTCTGACCAAGATGGTGATGTAACTCTGAGTTGGCTAACGAGTATTGGCGCATCGACATGAGCGCCGAGCCAAGGAATATGGCGAGTATCAATACCGTCGCTCGGCCCTTTCTCAACTTTAAGAGCAGTAGAACGGTGAGAGCGCTGACTGCAATCAGAGTTCCCGGATATAACCAACTCTGCGTCAACGCTCCCACCCATGTCGCACCACCTAAAGCGAGTGCACGGCTATCGACTAGACGCGGAGTTTTGTCTTGAATTTCGATAACGTGCCTGCGCCGATTCCAGGAACTTTCAAGAGATCATCAATCGTTGCAAAGGGACCGTTAGCTTTGCGATAGGCGATGATACGTGAGGCAAGTACTGGACCGATTCCATCAAGTGCCTCAAACTCTTTTGCGGTTGCTCGATTGACCATCACAAATGCAGCGCTCTGCGGTTTAACTTTTACCGAAGTTTTTTGATTGCTGGTGGTGCCGGTCTTGGCATAGATATAGATCTGTTCGCCATCGGCGATGATGCGCGCTTGATTGAGATCTGAAGGGTCACCAGCTTTGGTCACTCCCCCAGCAGCTTTGATTGCATCAATAACTCGCGAACCGATGCTTAATTTATAGACGCCCGGATGTACCACCGCACCCTGTACATCAATGGTGATATCAACTGCTGCTACATCGAGAGTAAGCGCCGGCGGTGTAATGGCTTGGCTTGGAGTAGATGTGCGAAGGATAAAGAATGACGATGTTGCTAGAACTAGCGCTGCAACTACGAGTAATGAACGTTTTTGTGTCTGCGTGTAATGGAGATCGCTCCACCAATTTCTAATATTTTCCATGGGCGCATTGAAGCCAACACGGCGTGACGCTTACTGATGTGATTCTGTGGCTGTGGATTAAAGAATGGATTAAAGAACGATATTGACGAGCTTAGGTGCGCGAGCAATAACCTTCTTTGGTGCTGCGCCATTGAGCTCTTTCACGATATCGGGATGAGCAAGAGCTGCCGCTTCAAAATCTGCATCAGAAATTGTTGGCGAGACGTTGATACGCCCCTTGATCTTGCCATTGACTTGAATAACTGCCTCAACCTCATCTGCAACGAGAAGTGCAGGATCGACATGTGGCCAGCCTGCAGTTGCGATTGCTGGCTTATGGCCAAGGCGCTCCCACATTTCTTCGGCGGTAAATGGTGCAACGAGAGATAACATGATTGCAATCGCTTCGACCGCTTCGCGCACTGCAGGATCTGCGGCGCCACATCCTGAATCAATTGCTTTACGGGTGGAATTAACGAGCTCCATTACGCGAGCAATCGCAACGTTAAATCTAAATGATTCGACGGCAAAGGCAGCATCATGGAGCGCCTTATGTGTTGCTTTGCGAAGTGAGAGATCTCCGGTGGAGAAATCAACACCGGCTGGTGAAGTGACATCACCTGATAAACGCCACGCACGGCTTAAGAATTTAACAGAACCTGACGGAGAGACATCTGCCCAATCGACATCATCTTCTGGCGGACCAGCAAAGACGAGTGATAAACGAATTGCATCAACGCCATGTTTCTCTAATTCATCAGAGAGCTTGACGAGATTTCCGCGAGATTTAGACATCGCAGAGCCATCCATCAAGACCATACCTTGATTGAGAAGACGTGTGAAAGGTTCGTTAAATCCAAGCATTCCCATGTCATTGAGTACCTTGGTGAAGAAGCGTGAATATAGAAGGTGCAAGATTGCGTGGGTTACGCCACCAACGTATTGATCGACTGGTAACCAGGTATCGATATCTGCGCGTGAGAACGGCTCGTTATGGTTTGTTGATGATGGGTAGCGAAGGTAGTACCAGGATGAATCGACAAATGTATCCATCGTGTCTGAGTCACGAAGTGCAGCTGCACCGCACTTTGGGCAGGTTGTATTGACCAAATCTGTTGCAGCAGCGAGTGGAGATTGGCCCTTTGGCTTGAGATCGATGTCCTTTGCCGCAGGAAGAGTTAATGGAAGTTGGTCGGCTGGTACTGGAACTTCACCGCACTTATCGCAATGAATAATCGGAATTGGAGTACCCCAGAAACGTTGGCGCGATACCAACCAATCGCGTAAACGGTAGTTGCGCGCTGACTTTCCAAGGTTCTTTGCTTCGAGCTCGGCGGTAATTTTTGCGATCGCATCGGCCTTGTTGAGACCGTTAAGAGAACCCGAATTTATAAGAACGCCATCACCTGTTGTTGCTACAAAGGTGACTGCTGGATCTTCTTCATCTGTCTGCACGACAACTTGCACCGGCAACTTCATCGCCTTTGCAAAATCTAAGTCGCGCTGATCATGTGCCGGAACCGCCATGATTGCCCCGGTTCCGTAATCAGCGAGAACATAATCAGAGGCCCAGATAGGAAGCTTTGCGCCATTAACTGGATTGATTGCAAAACGCTTCAGATCAACACCAGTCTTAGGTCGATCTGTTGCCAGGCGATCGATATCAGATGCTGCCTTTACTGATTCGAGGTAGCTCTTAAATTCTGCTTCAACGGGTCCACCTGCTGCGAGCTCTGCAGCAAGTGCAGAATCTGCTGCAACGACCATAAATGTTGCGCCATATAAAGTATCGGGACGGGTGGTGTAGATAGTGACCGGTTCGTTGCGGCCTTCAATATCAAATTGAACATTGGCTCCTTGTGAGCGACCAATCCAGTTGCGCTGCATCTGAAGAACTTTCTCCGGCCATTTGCCTTCGAGTTGTTCCATGTCATCAAGTAAGCGATCTGCATAATCTGTGATCTTGAAGTACCACTGATTGAGTTTCTTCTTGGTAACTGCGGAATCGCAACGTTCGCATAGACCGGCAACTACCTGCTCATTTGCAAGAACAGTTTGGCAGCCAGGACACCAGTTAACCGCTGAATCTTTGCGATATGCCAAGCCGCGCTTGTGAAGTTCGATAAAGAGCCACTGGTTCCATTTGTAGTACTCGGGGTCGCAGGTATTGAATACGCGATCCCAGTCAAATGAACATGCATAACGTCGCATCGACGACTTTTGAACTGCAATGTTTTCGTAGGTCCAATCGCGCGGATCTGCATTGCGTTTGATCGCAGCATTTTCAGCTGGAAGACCGAATGCATCCCAACCGATCGGGTGCATGACGTTAAAACCTTTTTGAATCCAGTATCGAGCGATGACATCACCGAGTGCGTAAGCCTCGGCATGGCCCATGTGAAGGTCACCCGACGGATAAGGAAACATATCAAGTACATATTTTTTCGGACGGGGATCATCTGCGCGGCCAGATTTAAATGGCTCGAGCTGGTCCCAGATTGGCAGCCACTTCTCTTGGACGTAGGCAAAATCGTATGCCGCGTGCTCTTGAGGTTGGGTGGTCATTGGCCAATCTTAACTGATGTAGATGAGTAAAAATTTTGTGGAGATAAGGGGAATCGAACCCCTAACCTCTTCCATGCCATGGAAGCGCGCTACCAATTGCGCCATATCCCCGTCGTAAATCTGGTCGAAATATTACCGCACTGAATCAGGTATGACCGCTGCACCATCTTGCCCGCCAATTGCATTGGTCGTTGACGCTCCGCTCTCAACTCCTAATAATGGCTCTGGAATCGATCCCGCATTATGTTCTGTCAACAACCAACCTTTTGGTGAATGAGTAAGAACTGACCATGATGCATTCGAAAGTCCACCGATCTTTGACCAGAACGGAATTGGAAGTTCGAGATACATGCCAATAACTGCGCGAGCAGTTCCACCATGTGTTGCAACAATCAAAGTTTCACCATCTTTGCCATTGAGAAAATCTTCAATGGCAGCCTTTGCGCGCGTACCAACTTCGCTTCGGCGATCACCGATACCACCGGCAGGATTGTCGCCTCCAAGTGACCACTCTTTTAGGTTTGCATGATCTATTGCGCGGATTTCGTCGCCGGTGAGGCCTTCCCAATTTCCGCAATTTGTTTCCCGAAGTCGTGCGTCGATATTGACCGGCATGCCATTGAGATCGGCAAGTGCCTGTGCCGTCTTTCGAGCACGTATAAGGTCGCTTGAGATTATTGCGGTGGGCTTCATATCGGCAACAAGTCGAGCTGCATGAGTTGCTTGATATTCTCCCACTGGATTGAGTGGAATATCGGTATGGCCTTGAAACTTATTCTGGACATTCCAATCTGTCTGGCCGTGACGCCACAAGATGATGGTGTTAGCCATTTACAGCTTCATCCGAATCTGATGGCTCTTTGATGTTGAGTTCGATTGTTGGGCAGTCATTCCATAAGCGATCGAGCATGTAATAGCTTCGAAGTGTCTTGCTCTGAATATGAACTACGAGATCTGAGTAATCGAGAAGTGCCCACTCTTCGCTGATTTCGCGACGTACTGGCTTGTCCCCTGCGAGGCGCAACTTTTCTTCAACCCAATCTGAGATTGCGGAAACTTGGCGCACATTCTGCGCCGTAACAATAAGGAATACCTCAGAGAGCACAGCTTGCTCTGAGAGATCTAGTGCAACCATCTCTGAACCAAACTTATCGGCGGCAGCTTGTGCAGCAATCTGTGTATGGGCGATTGTGCTCTGGCTAGCTGACATAGAGGTTGTGCTCCTTGATGTAGTTGGCGACAGAGGGCGAAAGCTCTTCTGACTCTCCTAATCTTACTTGGGTTGCAGAGAGATCAATTGCATCGATATCACGCGCAATATCAGTACTAAAGCCCGGTCTTGCAATCACTTCTAGCGAGACCATCTTCATCAATTCATCAATTCGATGCCACTGGCTAATTTTTTCATAGGCATCACTGCCCACTATTAACGCAATCTCATCATCGGGGTAAGTCTGAGCGATAGCTTCGAAAGTATCGATGGTGTAGCTCGGCCCCATCCGTAAAATCTCGATTGGATTTACTTCTACCTTGCTCTGTAGTTCTGGTGCTAAATCCTTGATTGCTAATTGACACATTGCACGACGATCAGCTCCGCTCGCACTTGGATCATTATCGCGAAGTCGCGGCTGGCCAGCAGGAATAACTAAAACGCGATCAACAATGCCGCGTTGGAGTAGTTGGGTGATGACGTGGAGATGGCCTTTATGAATCGGATCAAATGTCCCGCCGTAAAGGCCTAAGCGCATAAGTGACTACTTGTCTAAGCGGAGAACGAGGTAGAGCAAGAATGAAAAAATAGCGAAGGCGGTGATTCCAAATGCATGTGGAGGAATCGGAAGTTCGCGACCTGTCTCAGCAAGAATAAACATGGATGTAGGTTACTACCCGATATTGGGA
>CAJBMC010000013.1 GCA_903954055.1 uncultured Actinomycetes bacterium
ATTTTCGGGAACACCTGCGTGCTGCTGAAAGTTGCGGACACTCGGTAGTTACAGTTCGGCGCGAAAGTGAACTCGATCAAGTCGAAGCGTTAATCCTTCCGGGTGGCGAATCGACGACCATTGCGCTCTTGGCCGTCACATATAAGTTGCTTGAACCAATCCGCCAGAAGATTAAGAGCGGTTTCCCGGTATATGGCTCCTGCGCTGGAATGATTCTCCTCGCCGATTCAGTGCTTGATGGCATCGAAGATCAAGAGACATTTGGTGGAATCAATATGACGGTCCGTCGAAATGCTTTTGGTCGACAAGTTGAATCTTTTGAAGAAGTAATCGACTTTGTAGGCAGGTCGGTCAATGGCGTCTTCATTCGTGCTCCCTGGGTTGAAGAAGTTGGCGATGGAGTGGAAATCCTCGCTCACACAGGTGGCCATCCAGTTGCCGTGCGGCAAGGAAATCTGCTCGCCACGAGTTTCCATCCTGAGCTCACCGGTGATCTCAGCGTTCATCAGTACTTTTTTGATGAGATTTGTCGCTAGGTATTACTCTTAGCCCAAGATTTGCAGCTATGTAAATGTGCAACGAGATATAAAAACGAGATATATAGAGGTGAACCATGTCAGGCCATTCCAAGTGGGCGACGACAAAGCATAAGAAGGCTGTCATTGATAGCCGTCGCGCGAAGAACTTCGCTAAGTTAATTAAGGCGATTGAAGTTGCATCGCGAAATGGTGGACCTGACGTTGACGGCAATCCAACTCTCTTCGATGCAATTGCAAAGGCGAAGAAGAATTCGATGCCCGCCGATAACATCGAGCGCGCAGTCAAGCGCGGAGCTGGACTTGAATCCGGTGGCGCTGATTGGCAGACCATCATGTATGAGGGTTACGGACCAAATGGCGTTGCAATTATGATCGAGTGTCTCTCTGATAATCGTAACCGCGCGGCATCTGAAGTGCGGGTGGCAGTTACTCGTAATGGTGGATCAATGGCAGACCCAGGTTCGGTCTCATATCTCTTTAACCGTAAGGGTGTCATCATCGTCAATAAGGTTGCTGGTGCAACTGAAGATACGATTCTTGAGGCGGCGCTCGAAGCTGGTGTAGAAGAAGTGAACGATCTCGGCGAATCATTCGAGGTTGTCTGTGAAGCCTCAGATCTCGTAGCTGCGCGAACAGCGCTACAGAGCGCCGGCATTGATTACGAATCTGCGGATTCATCGTTCTTACCTTCCATGAGCATTCCGCTCGACGCAGAAGGTGCGCAGAAGGTCTTCGAACTTATTGATGCAATTGAAGAGCTAGATGATGTGCAGAATGTCTATGCCAACTTTGATGTTTCAGATGAGGTAATGGCGAGCCTTTCATAAGCTCGGTGCGCAGTAGCCAATAGGCTTCGCACTATGGCTGCCGAGAAAATCATCATGGGTATCGACCCAGGTTTGACTCGTTGTGGCGTTGGTGTGATTTCACAGAAGAGTCTACGCGAGCTCTCATTGCAGGATGTGGGAGTAATTCTCACCCCGATCGATGCACCACTCGAACAGAGGTTGCTTCTCATTGAATCGGAGATCGAATCCTGGATCGAACGCAATCGACCAGATGTTGTAGCTGTCGAAAGAGTCTTCGCCCAACACAATGTTCGTACTGTGATGGGGACTGGGCAAGCCGCTGGCATCGCCTTGTTAATTGCGGCTCGACGTGGAATTCCAGTTGCGATGCATACTCCTTCCGAGGTTAAGGCAGCTGTTACCGGTTCCGGTCGCGCCGGAAAGGTGCAGGTTGCAGAGATGGTGAAACGAATCCTTAACTTAGAAGTGATTCCAAAGCCAGTAGATGCAACGGATTCACTCGCACTTGCAATTACTCACGCATGGCGAGGTGAAGGAACTTCGCGACTTGCTATTGCGGTTAAGGCCGAAAAAGAGCGCATTGCTAAACTGAGGAACTCATGATCGCTCAACTCACCGGAACCCTCCGACATCTCACCACCGAAAAGGTGGTCTTAGAGGTTGGGGGAGTTGGCTACTCAATTTCTATTACCCCGCGTACTTCAGCTCAACTGATTCTAGGTTCGGTAGTCACAATATCTACCACCCTCGTCGTGCGCGAAGATTCATTAACGCTCTTTGGTTTTCTCGATGCACAAGATCGGGATCTCTACGAAACTTTGCAGACTGTCACTGGCATCGGGCCAAAAGTCGCACTCGCAATTACCGGAGCACTCACTCCAGATGATTTAGCCCGCGCAATTGCGGCCGAAGATATCGGTGCAATAGAGAAAGTGCCAGGCATCGGGCGTAAAGGCGCACAGCGATTAATTCTTGAACTCAAGGGAAAATTGGTGAGCGATAAGAGTGCACCACCAGTGGCGCAGCACTCTGCGGTTCGGGATCAATTATTGGCAGCGCTCACGGGTCTAGGTTTTTCTGCAAAAGAATCCGATTCGGCTATAAATTCCACCTTCTCGCATCTATCCGAGCAGGGTGACGATCCTTCGAAATATTCTGTTGCCGACCTTCTCAAATTAACTTTACAGAGCGGTAAGAGATGATAGAGCGCATCGTGGATCCTGAACTCGTCCAATCATCGTCTGAAGAATCAACGGCAGAGTTAGCGCTTCGTCCAAAATCTTTAAAGGAATTTGTTGGACAGCATCGAGTACGAGAGCAGTTAGATGTTCTCTTAACGGCGGCGAAATCTCGAGGCGCATCTGCAGACCACATCTTGCTCTCAGGTCCTCCCGGTCTAGGAAAGACAACTCTGGCGATGATTCTCGCTGGCGAGATGGGCGCCCCGATTCGGATCACAAGTGGTCCAGCAATCACACATGCTGGTGACCTCGCCGCAATTCTCTCCTCCCTTGTTGAAGGTGAGATTCTCTTTCTCGATGAGATTCACCGTCTCTCGCGACCTGCAGAAGAGTTGTTGTATATGGCGATGGAAGATTTCCGAGTCGATGTAATTGTTGGCAAGGGGCCTGGGGCAACTTCGATTCCATTACAACTACCGCACTTCACACTTGTGGGCGCAACAACGCGAGCCGGACTTCTGCCATCACCGCTCCGAGATCGATTTGGCTTTACCGCGCATCTTGATTATTACGAATCTAGCGAACTCGAAAAGGTAATCGAGCGCAGTGCACAATTACTTGGATTAACAATTGATGGAGCGGCTATCGTCGAGATCG
>CAJBMC010000014.1 GCA_903954055.1 uncultured Actinomycetes bacterium
ATTTATCGGTTCACCTGCAATGAACTTGCTGACAGCTCCTGTCTCAGGTGGCAAGGCTAAGTTGGGTGATCTCAACATCGACGTTCCAGCGTCAGCTGGTTCATCAGTAATCGTTGGTATCCGCCCAGAAGGTTGGTCACCAGCATCAACTGGCTTCCACGTTCTCGTTGAGGTTGTTGAAGAGCTCGGTTCAGATGCATTCGTCTACGGAAAGCCAGCTGATACAAATGTTCAGTTCGCAAACGCTACCGATGAAGGCGCACAAGTAATCGTTCGTTGGGATCCAAAGAACCCACCTAAGGCTGGAGACACAATTACTGTCTCTAACCTTGCAAATGCTGTTCATCTCTTCGATGCAACAACAGGTGCACGAATTAACTAAAGTATCAATAAGAAAAGCCCCGCTGATATCAGCGGGGCTTTTCTTATTCTCCAACTCTTATTTGATAACTCCACACATCAAAGTCGTCAAGATTAATTGAGGTAAAGCCGCGGGCTTCAAGGGCGCTTACCGCCTGTGCGCGATGCTCTGTTGCATGGTGAACTGCCTGCGACAAAATTGTGCTCCGCTTAAAGACATGCTGTTCGCCACGGAATTCACGAGGGATATCTGCATCAGGCTTACGAGACTGTTCTAGCAATTGCGCATCAGAGTCACGTAAAACTTCCAGCACATATTTAAGGTCTTGCATCTTTGGAGATTCTTCATCACCGTCTTCGCGGCGCTTCTCCCAATATAAATTCTCTTCAGCGCTAAAGGATTCTCGATCGAGCAATCTCCAGAGATACCAATTGGATGCACTGCCGATATGTCGAACAATGGTTCCGACGGTCCACTCTGGGTTTACTGCATATGCATCGAGAGCTTCTGCAGGAAGTTCGCTAATTTTGCCAATAACCTGCTGGTTAGCCCATGCCATGTGCTTAAGAATTTTCTCCATATCCATGGCAGAACCCTAAAGCTTTTAATTGATTTCTAGAACCCCACGCAATACATGTGCCTTACCGGCGCCAACTACTTTCCATCCATCTTCGTAAATGAGGGCCGTGTTCTCATCAATTCCAATCAAAGTTGTGTCAGCGCCACCACGTGCAATGAAGGAGGCAACGCGATCAGGTAGCCAACCGAGCATCTTGTCGTAATGAGGAATCACTTCAATATCTGGCAAGAGGTTGAGGCCTTCGCTATGGCTCGATTTTCGAATCCCCATAATGGTGCCGCCAAATGCCATTGCACCAGCTGAGCATCCGGCAAGTGACGAGCCACTCTCCCACTCTTGGACAATCGCATCCCAGAGAGGTGAACCTTTAAATACATTGGCGATGTGATGTGGGTTTCCACCCGAGAAGTAGATAAGACCTGCATTCTTTACCGCTGATACGAACTCTGGATTGAAGGCATCTTCGCGTTCATGAATAGGAAGGTAGATACATTCACTTCCGATGCGATCTGATTGCTCGAGACCTCGGCGGCGCCAGAATTCACGACGATCTTCGCCTTCTTCAGATGAACCAGTGGGAATCTGCACAAAAGCATTCTTCTTACCCCGTGAAATAGCAGAATGCAGGAGCCCGGTTTCGAACTCCTGCATTACTGGTAAATATTCACCTGAGCCAACCAGCGCTAACACGCCGTGGCTCTGATTCGTGGTTGAAACTTTAAGCCATTTCAACAGCTTAGAAGCGCAAGCGCTTTAAGCCATTGCCTTCTTAAGGTTTTCATCAATTGAAGCCAGGAACTCTTGTGTTGTTTGGTATGGCGCATCCTTTGAGATCAAGAGTGCAAGATCCTTAGTCATCTTTCCTTCTTCAACTGTTTGAACACATACAGCTTCAAGAGTCTTTGAGAACTTTGCAAGCTCTGCATTGTTATCAAGCTTTGCACGGTGGGCAAGACCTTGAGTCCAGGCAAAGATTGAAGCGATTGGGTTTGTTGATGTCTCTTTACCTGCCTGGTGATCGCGATAGTGACGTGTCACAGTTCCGTGAGCTGCCTCTGATTCGCAGACCTTTCCATCTGGTGTCATCAATACTGAAGTCATCAAACCAAGTGAGCCATAACCCTGAGCAACTGTGTCTGATTGAACGTCGCCGTCGTAGTTCTTACATGCCCAGACGTAGCCACCTTCCATGCGAAGTGACATAGCAACCATGTCATCAATTAGGCGGTGCTCATACCAAATACCTGCAGCTTCAAATTGTGCCTTGAACTCTGCCTGGTAAACCTCTTCAAAGATGTCCTTGAAGCGACCATCGTATGCCTTAAGGATGGTGTTCTTAGTGGAGAGGTAGACCGGGAACTTACGAAGAAGTCCGTAGTTCATAGATGCGCGCGCGAAGTCGTAGATTGATTTATCTACGTTGTACATCGCAAGGGCAACACCTGAAGATTCGAAGTCGTAGACCTCATGCTGAATTGGAGCAGATCCATCTTCTGGAACAAATGAGATTGTCAGCTTGCCCTTACCTGGCACCTTGAAATCTGTCGCCTTGTACTGATCGCCGAATGCGTGGCGACCAATCACGATTGGCTTGGTCCAGTGTGGAACCAAGCGAGGAACGTTTGAGATGATGATTGGCTCACGGAAGATAACTCCACCGAGAATATTGCGGATTGTTCCGTTAGGAGACTTCCACATCTTCTTCAAGCCAAATTCTTCAACCCGGGCTTCATCTGGAGTAATGGTTGCGCACTTGATACCGACGCCATGCTTCTGAATCGCCTTTGCTGCATCAATAGTGACCTGGTCATCAGTTGCATCGCGGTATTCCATACCGAGGTCGTAGTACTCAAGATCAACATCAAGATAGGGCAGAATCAACTTATCCTTGATGAACTGCCACATGATGCGAGTCATCTCATCGCCATCGAGCTCTACAACTTTTCCAGTAACTTTGATCTTTGACATTTTTTCTCCCGATTAGCTTTGAATGTAAGAGTTTCTACAGTGTCTGCACATCTGCTTGCTTAGCGCGAACCGCTTCTGCAGCTTCCTTCAGCGAGGCTACTTCTGCATCAGTCAGCTTGCTCTCAACAACTTTACGAATTCCAACCTTGCCGATTTCAGCCTCGACGCCGAGATATACGCCAGAGATGCCGTATTCGCCATCAACCCATGCACATACCGGCATTACAGCGCCTGAATCTTCAATGACAGCCTTCGCCATGCGAGCAGCTGCTGCAGATGGTGCGTAGTAAGCAGAACCTGTCTTGAGTAGCGCAACAACTTCAGCGCCACCATTTCGGGTGCGATCAACGAGTTCGTCAATCTCGACCTGTGACAACTTCTCTGACAATGGTGTGCCATCGACGGTGCAACGACTTGGAACCGGAACCATTGTGTCGCCGTGTGAACCAAGGGTCAAAGTCTTTACTGAAGCGACAGGCACTCCAAGCTTTTCGGCAACAAAGTTTGTAAAGCGAGCAGTGTCTAGCATTCCAGCTTGACCCATGACACGATTCTTTGGAAAGTTAGTGGCAATCTGCGCCAGAGCTGTCATCTCATCAAGTGGATTTGAAACCACGATGATGACTGCATTGGGAGAATGCTTTGCAATATTTTCTGCAACGCCGCGAACGATTCCAGCATTAACGCCGATGAGATCCATACGGCTCATACCTGGCTTGCGTGGAAGTCCAGCGGTAATAACTACAACATCTGAGTTAGCGGTCTTCTCATATCCAGCGCCATCTGCAGTTGTAGTTGCACCAATAATTTTTGACTCAAAGCCTTCGATAGAACGAGATTGGTTCATATCAAGTGCGAGACCTTCTGGTTTGCCTTCGACAATATCGGTAAGAACTACCTCATCGAAGATGTTGTACTCAGCTAAACGAAGAGCTGTAGTAGATCCATAGAAACCTGCGCCAACAACAGTGACTTTCTTTGACATTCTGCGTCCTATCTTGGGTAATCCCAAAAACTCTCGAGCAAATTAGGGTTATCTTGACGTCGAGATAACTCTACAACCCTTTTGGAAGAGCTACCGCCAGGGCAAAGAGGACACCGGCGATCGCCAGCGGAAAGTATGACTCGATGATGCGCCTGCGACCAACGGCATGGCTCCGTTGAGCAAGGGCGATAATCGCGGTGCCGGTGGCAATCAGAATAGAGCCCGAGCGAACTGCGCCGAAGGCCCCAACCAGAATTCCAAGGAGAATTGATATTGCGGCGGCGCGAAGGTGTAGCGGTGTTATCGCTCGCATGCATCCACCACATTGGTCAGCAACATCGCGCGCGTCATAGGTCCGACTCCCCCGGGCATAGGCGCGATCCATGATGCAACTTCACGAACTCCAGGATTAATATCACCCAGCAAACCAGCATCGGTGCGAGAGATTCCGACATCAAGAACTGCCGCCCCTGGCTTGATCATCTCTGCCTTAAGAAAATGTGCCTGACCAATTGCTGCAACCACAATATCGGCGCGACGAGTATGTGCTGCTAAATCTTTCGTACCGGTATGAGTGAGAGTAACTGTTGCATTCTCTTGCTTACGCGTTAAGAGAAGTCCGAGTGGTCGACCCACGGTAAGACCGCGGCCAATCACAACAACTTCAGCGCCACTTAATGG
>CAJBMC010000015.1 GCA_903954055.1 uncultured Actinomycetes bacterium
AAAATCTGTAGAGAGCATTTATCCGCAGCGCTTTCGGCGCGATTAAAATTCCAAAGAGGCCACCTACCCATAATGAAAGTGCGAGCACGTGGGTAACGAGCGCGCCCACCGCCAAGGTGTGAGAACCATTTGCTGCGGAATGACTTTGGAAGATCGGCGCTATCAACGCCAACAGGGCGATTCCGGTGAGAACCACAACTGGTATTGATCTCTTAAGAAGTGGGAGGCAAATCGCAACAAGTGCAAGGCTAACTAATTGGAAGAACATGGCATTGCCAAGCCCGGTCTGTGTCAGATAAGAAGTAATCGTGGTTGCGTCGAGCGAATCCAGAAAAGAACTCTCGAGAATTTGAGAAATCTTAAGGACAATCCCGATTAACGAACTGAGAAACCAGAGAGTGGCAATGAGCGATGCTTTGCGCTTAACCGCTAAACCAGCGTTAGAAAGCGCTCCATCTTCATTTGAGAGAAAGATTGAAGCAGAAAGTAGGGAGCCAATTGTGGCGAAGGCGAGTAGATAAAACGCGCCTTGATTAAAGATCATCTCTCGCTATAAATCTTTCGTGCATAGCGTGCGAGCGCAAAAGTAACAACTAACGCCGCGAGTAGTAGCCCTAATACAAATACCGTTGTGCCTGCATTATTTCCAGAAGGTGTCGGAGATTTACTTGGGGTAGGTGCAACAGTTGCCATAACTGTTGGCTCTGCAAAGTTGAATGTATATGTTCCAGTAAGCGGAACATCATTTTCAGATAACAAGGTGTAGGTCACTGTGTAAATTCCAGAGCGCACAAAGTTTTTCAATCCTACAACTGCGACCTTATCGGCAATTGTTAAGGTGCCATCATCAACTCGGATTCCAGATGGATCGGTAACGACAACTTCATTACCGGTATCCATTAATGGAAGTTCAGTTGTGATGGTTACAGCACTTGGCGCAGCTTCGAGTGATTGGCCCGCTGTCGGACTTGTGGAGACAAGGCTATTTGCATCAGCAAAAGTTGCGCCAGAAAAGAGCAGCCCGAGTGCAATGAGTGCCACGCTAACAACCTTCTTCATCCCTGCCTCCTTAAGCAAAGTCGCGCTTTGATTCGCGCCTATCGTCCCACCTCTTTAGACTATGGCACTAGCCCTCAAGCGAGGAATTGAATAGAAGAAAGGTCACATCTGATGCCTACATATCAATACGCGTGTAGCGCCTGCGGCCACGCCTTCGAGATCTTTCAATCCTTTAGCGAGGATGCTTTGACCGTTTGCCCGCAATGTAAAGGTGAGGTCAAAAAGGTCTACTCAAATGTAGGCGTAGTCTTTAAAGGCTCTGGTTTCTACAAGACCGATTCGGCACCTAAACCAACTTCAAGCGAATAACTCTTACTCGTTGTGGTGTGGGGGGCGATCACCCTTTATCTCAGCCTCGCGTGCAGCATCTGCATTCTGGTCTTCACGAGGATCGCGCTCATCATCTGTTGTTGA
The DNA here is from genome assembly GCA_903954055.1 of uncultured Actinomycetes bacterium. Taxonomy (GTDB): domain Bacteria; phylum Actinomycetota; class Actinomycetes; order Nanopelagicales; family Nanopelagicaceae; genus Planktophila. The sequence continues at coordinate 1,474 of CAJBMC010000015.1, forward strand.
AGGAAAGATATTGCTCACATTTCCCCCTCAATTCGTATACGGATGTTCTCTTCATCCAGAGTAAGTAAGTGTACTCCTGCATAATTAAGCCATGTTCGAAAAACTTGGTCACCTCATGTATCGCCGCCGCAAGGCCGCCGTCGCCCTCTTTGTCATCGCAATCCTTGCTGCAGGTGGGGTTGGCTCATTGGTTTTTAACCGACTCGATGCTGGCGGTTATTCCAATCCCAAGAGTGATTCTTACAAAGTTTTTAATTACCTCCATGACACTTTAAAGGAGTCTGATCCAACAGTTGTAATTGTTGTTGACGCCGGCAATGTGGATGTATCTGATCCATCGGTGACAAAGAAGGCTATGGCGCTCGAAGCCCGAATCGGAAAAGAACCAGATGTCACTAAGACAATTTCTTATTGGAGCGCTGGAAATACTCCATCATTTAAATCAACAGATGGAAAAGCTGCCTACATTCTTGTCTATGGAAAAGGTGATGCATTCTCACCAGCTAGCCAAGATATGGGCGCCTACTTCCAAAAGCACTACGATGGAAAAGTCGATGGCCTCACACTTTATGCTGGTGGTGTTGGAGTAATTGGAAATGCAATCACAACGAAGATTTCCAAGGATCTCAGTATCTCTGAAGCAATCTCAATCCCATTGACATTCATATTGCTCGCCTTTGTCTTCGGTGCAATGGTTGCCTCAGCAATGCCACTTGTTGTCGGCGTATCCGCAATCCTTGGAGCATTCTTTATTCTCTATCTCATCTCTCTTTTCACCACAGTCAGCATCTACTCACTTAACCTCACGACCGGTATGGGCCTTGGGCTTGGTATCGATTACGCACTATTAATGGTCAATCGCTTCCGCGAAGAGTTACATCATGGCAAGAGCGTCGAAGACTCGATTATCACAACCCTTAAAACTGCAGGTAAGACTGTCTTCTACTCAGGACTTACCGTCTTCGTGACCTTGCTTTCATTAACATTCTTCCCGCTCGGATTCCTGAAATCATTTGGATATGCGGGCGTATCTGTTGTTGCTCTCGCTGTATTCGGAGCGCTCTTTGGGCTTCCACCAATCCTGGCGTTGGTCGGTCACAAAGTTGATAAAGGTGTGATCCGTAAATCTGCAATCACACCTAAGGAAGATGGGCGGTGGGCACATACTGCTCGTTACGTGATGAAGCGACCAGTAGCTGTCGTCTTGCTTGCATTTATTGTTTTAGGAGTTCTTGCTTCTCCGCTGAAGAATATTGCTTTCTCACAAGGTGATTCACGTATGTTGCCTGCAACTAATCCAGCTGCAATTGCAACTGCTTTACAGGCTCAACGCTTCCCTGGACAAACTGGTAATCCAATTGAAATCATCATCATGGACGGCGTCGGTCACGAAGCTGAAGTTGCAACTTATGCCGCAGCGGTTGCAAAGGTTTCCGGAGTTGTTGCTGTTACACCTACACATACTTACGGAAAAGACCTTCGCATCATTGCTTATGAATCAATGCTCCCTCGTACTCCTGAAGCGCAGAAGATGATTCATGACATCCGCGCCCTCAAATCTCCTGCCGGCGCATTAATTGGTGGTGTTGCCGCTGATTACACCGACTCACAAGACGGTATCGCTCAGACTCTTCCTTGGGCACTCGGATGGATCGCCCTAAGCGTTTTGATTCTCATCTTTATCTTCACTGGATCAATCATTCTTCCTATTAAGGCAGTTCTTCTTAATGTGCTCTCTCTTGGGGCGACTATGGGTGCTCTCACATGGGTATTTATCGATGGTCATATGCAATGGCTTGTAGGTTCATTCACGCTCACCGGAACTCTCGATACATCGATTGTGATATTAATTTCTGTTGTGGTCTTCGGACTTTCAATGGACTACGAACTTTTCTTACTCTCACGAATTCGTGAAGAACATATGGCAGGTAAAACAAATATTGAATCTGTAGCAACAGGTCTGCAGAGATCTGCTCGCATCATCACTGCAGCTGCGGTATTGCTCGCCGTTGTCTTCGCTGCATTTATTACAAGTGGAGTGACTTCCATTAAATCAATGGGATTCGGCGTTGCTCTCGCGGTAATTCTCGATGCGACTATCGTTCGTGGGCTTTTGGTGCCAGCGCTAATGCGCCTCTTCGGAGAGCGCAATTGGTGGGCGCCAAAGTGGATGCAGCGATTCACTATTACCCACTAGTTTCCTTTACCCTTTACACATGGATCTCATCGCTTCCCTGCAATGTGCTGATCAACCCGGCATTGTTCATGCGATGACCACTGCCGTCTTGGCAGCTGAAGGAAATATCATCGAGAATCAGCAATTTACTGATCACACGACAAATACATTTGTTATGCGCACGCGCTTTGAATCTGCACAAGGTTTAGAGAAAGCAACGTCAACTCTGCACTCAGGTTTAGCTCAATTTAAGCCTGCACTACATATTCGTCCGACTGACGAAAAACCACGCGCGCTTGTTTTAGTAACAAAAGAGAGCCACTGCCTACGCGACCTGCTCTATCTTTTAGAACTAAATGAACTACCAATAGAGATTCCACTCGTCATTTCAAATCGCGAAGAACTCAAGGTGCTAGTTGAATCCCACGGAATTCCATTCTTATACCTAGCTGTTGATTCTGGTAACAAAGCTGCGCAAGAGAAGATAATGATGGCAAAGATTGCAGAGCTCAAGATCGATTTCGTCGTTCTTGCTCGCTATATGCAGATACTTTCATCTGATTTCTGTGCGGCACTTCCAGGTCGAATCATCAACATTCATCATTCATTCTTGCCCGGATTCAAAGGAGCTAAGCCTTATCACCAGGCACATGACCGTGGCGTAAAAATTATTGGTGCAACCGCTCACTTTGTCACTGCGGATCTTGATGAGGGTCCAATCATTGAGCAAGACGTTGCACATGTAAATCACACTGCAACTCCAGAGCAGTTAATTTCTCTGGGCCGCGATATCGAACGTCGAGTCCTATCGCGCGCTGTTCGCCTTTATGCAGAAGAGCGCATCTTCACCGTTGGCCACCGAACAGTTGTATTCGCATGATTGCAAATTTCTAATGCTCGGTGGTGTTAATAACGCTCTCTTTTTACAGGGCTTTGCAGGATATCTTGTTATCGGACTTATCTTGATTCCGATACTCAAGTGGGCTTTCCCAACTAATAAGGCGATAAAGGCTGAAAGAGCAGAGATTAAGAAGCTGCGAAGAGAAGTTCGTGAGATTAAGAAGAAGTAATTGGTCTACTGTAGAAAATGACTCATTAAGGCGTTCGAGCAAGTAGCTCATTGAAGGATGATCGTAAAGAGTCATTAGGAAGCGCCATGACACATATAGCAGGCCACGTAGAAGATAATTTAGAAGCCGCTAAGAATGATATAAAGAACGCTGCGGCAGCTGTAGCCGAGGAAGCGAAAGAAAAAGCTCAAGGTGTAGTTGATGCAGTGCAGGATAAAGTTGTAGAAGCAGTAGACAAAGTACACGCTGCTGCGCACAAGGATGATTTCAAAAAGTAAACCAACTCGGATGGTCATTACTTCAGAGACCACGACAGAATCCCCATTCCTGTCGTGGTTTTTCTGATATCTACAGTGTGTTTGAAATTAGTAAACCACTGAACACTATGTAGATAAGTGTTCCGAGCGAGATTATGCCTGTTACACGGTAGAGGGCATTACCTCTTTGACTCTCTCGCCAATGTGATTGATAGCCGCCTGCAAATAGCGGAAGAATTTTCAAGATAAATCCTGGGATGCTTAAAACCACGAAAGCCACCATTACGTAGCGAGCGGGCGTGAAATTTTGATTGCCAAGCGACTGAGCGATGAAATATCCTCCTAAAGTCATCACAATCATTTCAATAATTCCAGTTGGAAGCCAATGATCAAGCACGCGTGATTTCGGGAAATGTTCAGCTGCAAGAGCCAAGACAATGGGTAGAGTGAATATTCCAATACCGATCCAGAGTTCAAAGTGCCATCCAATGAATGGTTCTGCCACGAGTGCAAAGACAAGTACCTGCATCGCACCGCTCATTGCGCGTTGAAATATGTTGCGGTCGCGATATTGAGGTTCAAGATCGCGAACACGTCCAGGAAAGAAATGTGAAACAAGATCTTCTCCACAATAGCGCAGCGCTACAAGGATGCCTGCAATAACTCCTAATTGATGTGCATGGCTTGCAATTTGTAAATCTAAACCCGATAGCCCCGGGAGGCCGTTTGCTATCTGCTTTACAACCCATCCTGCGAGAATGCTGGCAAGAATGTAGTCCGCGGCTCTCTCCCATAATGCTCGAGGGTTTTCAACGATTCTGCGCAAAGGCCGGAATGTTCCCGCCAAAATCCCTGGGCTGTAGCTCATTAAAATAATTCCGGCCAATGTAAGAAAGGTATGAAAATCTTCCATATTTCCGGAGATGGCAATCGAGAGTGAGAAAACAATTCCCGCTAAGAAACCTGCCATCGCAT
>CAJBMC010000016.1 GCA_903954055.1 uncultured Actinomycetes bacterium
AAGTGCATCGACGCCGATGAGGTTTGCAGTCTCTTTTGTCTTAGGTAAGTGAATGGTGATGAAGTCAGAGCGCTTCAAGAGATCGTCGAGTTCTACGAGTTCGACGCCTAGCTGTGCAGCACGCGCTGGCTGTAAATATGGATCGTATGCAATGACGCTCATTCCAAATGCCTGCATGCGATGCGCAACCAACTGACCGATTCGACCGAAGCCAACAATTCCGAGAGTCTTCTCAAAAAGCTCGGCGCCGGTGTACTTAGAGCGCGCCCACTTGCCCGCCTTCAATGCAGCATGTGCAGGTGAGATAAAACGTGCTGATGCAAGAAGCAATGAGATTGCAAGCTCTGCCGCTGAGACGATATTAGACGTTGGTGCATTGACGACCATTACACCGGCAGCAGTTGCTGCAGGAATATCAACGTTATCGAGACCAACGCCGGCGCGCGCAATGACCTTGAGGCCCTTTGCGGCAGCGATTGCCTCTGCATCCATCTTTGTTGCGGAACGAATAAGTACTGCGTCAACGCCCTTGCCCAAAGCTTCGAGGAGTTCTGCACGGTTTGCACCGTCGCAATTGCGAACCTCAAAGTCAGGGCCAAGAGCATCAAGAGTTGCAGCGCTGAGTTCTTCAGCAATCAAAACAACGGGTTTAGCCACGTGCAGCACTTCCTTCTTTGTAATCATCGTTGTCGGCCTTCTTCATCCAGCTAAACATCTTGCGGAGTTCGCGACCAACCTTTTCGATCTGGTGTGATTCACCCTTTTCGCGAAGCGCTGTGAATTCCTTTGCACCGTTCTCGAGATCATCGACGAAGCGCTTTGCAAAAGCACCTGACTGAATGTCAGCAAGAACTGCCTTCATATTCTCCTTAACGTGTGGATCGATAACGCGTGGACCTGATACATAGTCACCGAACTCAGCTGTGTCAGATACTGACCAACGCTGCTTTGCGATTCCACCTTCGTACATAAGGTCAACAATCAACTTAAGTTCGTGCAAGCATTCGAAGTAAGCGACCTCTGGCTGGTATCCAGCTTCAACAAGTGTTTCAAAGCCGTACATAACCAACTGTGATGCGCCACCACAGAGAACTGCCTGCTCGCCGAATAAATCTGTCTCGGTCTCTTCGGTAAATGTTGTGAGGATTCCACCGGCGCGAAGTCCGCCCATCGCCTTTGCATATGAAAGCGTTAAAGGCCATGCATTACCTGTTGCATCTTGCTCGACTGCAACGATATCTGGAACACCGCGGCCTGCAGCGAACTCACGACGGACGAGGTGTCCTGGACCCTTCGGTGCAACCATGCAGACATCAACATCTACTGGTGGCTTGATGTATCCGAAACGAATATTGAATCCGTGACCGAAGAAGAGCGCATCACCCTTTTCGAGGTTAGGCAAGATTGACTCAGAATAAATGTGGCGCTGAAGGTGATCTGGCGCCAAGATCATGATGACACTCGCTTCCTTGGTTGCCTCTGCTACAGATACAACGCGAAGTCCCTCTGCCTCAGCCTTTGCACGTGAAGGTGAGCCTTCCTTTAGACCAACGCGGACATCTACACCTGAGTCGCGGAGGTTAAGTGCGTGCGCATGGCCCTGTGAGCCATAACCGATGATCGCGACTTTGCGACCTTGAATAACGGATAGATCTGCATCCTGATCGTGATACATCGTTGCCACGGTATTTCTCCTTTTAGTTAATTGCTTTTAGTTAATTGCTATTAGTTCTGTTGGGTTCGGGTTGTGCTTAGTTCTGGTAATCGGGTTGAGTGTCTTTAACAGGCTTCTTTGCTCCTTCGACGAGCTCTTCAATGCTGATGACGCTGATGAGCTTGTCTAATTGAGCGATTACTTGCTCGAGAGAGTGTCCTTCAAGATTTACTTGAATAACCATCTTCGAAACTTCTGGGTTTGATGTTGGACCAACAACCAAGGTGTCGATGTTGTAGGCGCGACGAGCGAACAAGCCGGAAACTCGGGCGAGCACGCCTGGTTCGTTTTCAACGAGAACTTCAAGTGTATGAATAGACATTAGAGCTCCTGTGAATCCCAGTCAGGCGCAGTAGCGCGGGCGATCATGATTTCATCGTTTGATGTACCGGCAGCGACCATCGGCCAGACCATGGCATCGCGGTGAACACGGAAATCAACAACAACAGGTTGATCGTTAATAGACATTGCCTTCTCGATTGTTGCATCGAGATCTTCAGGACGTTCGCAAGAAAGTCCAACGCAGCCCATTGCCTCTGCAAGCATTGGGAAGTTTGGAACGCGCTTTGATTCGAGGCTGGTATTTGAATAACGACCTTCGTAGAACAAGGTCTGCCATTGGCGGACCATTCCGAGCGACTCGTTATTGATGATTGCAACCTTGATTGGAATATTGTTAAGGGCACAGGTAACAAGCTCTTGATTGGTCATCTGGAAACAACCATCACCATCGATTGCCCATACTGTTGAATCAGGTGCGCCAACTTTTGCTCCCATAGCCGCAGGAACGCCATAGCCCATGGTTCCGGCGCCACCTGAGTTGAGCCAGGTACGTGGATGTTCGTAAGAGATAAATTGCGAAGCCCACATCTGATGCTGACCAACGCCAGCGGTAAAGATTGTCTCGGTTCCGGAAATTTTTCCAATACGTTCGATAACCGCTTGCGGAGATAGTGATCCATCATCAGGAAGTGTGTAACCCAATGGATATGTTGACTTCAACTTCTGCATAGATGCATTCCAAGGAGCAAGGTCTTGGCTGTTCTTAGCAAGTGCAGATTTAAGCGCTGGAATAAGCGCTGTGATTGTTTCGCGAAGATCTCCAATTACTGGAACATCGGCAAACTTATTCTTATTGATCTCAGCAGGATCGATATCTGCATGAATAACCTTGGCATTGACTGCAAAGGTTGAGAGCTTGCCGGTAACGCGATCATCAAAACGGGCGCCAAGGGTAATAAGTAAGTCAGCCTTTTGTAGCGCTGTGACTGCAGCAACTGTTCCGTGCATGCCAGGCATACCAAGATGCAAAGGATGAGAATCCGGAAATGCGCCGCGCGCCATCAACGTTGTGACAACAGGGGCGCCCAATAATTCGACGAGTTGAGCTAACTCTTTATGAGCATTTGCCTTTATGACACCGCCGCCAACATAGAAGACAGGCTTCTTCGATTGTGCGATGAGTGCTGCTGCATCAGATATTGATTGGTTATCAGGAACAATCTTTGGGTTGTAGCCAGCGAGTTCAATCTTTGCCGGCCAATTAAAAGTTGTCTGAGTCTGAAGCGCATCTTTAGCGATATCGACAAGGACTGGGCCAGGGCGGCCAGATGTTGCAATGTGAAATGCCTCAGCGATTGCGCGAGGAATGTCGTCAGCCTTAGTGACGAGGAAGTTATGTTTTGTAAATGGCATCGTGATGCCACGGATATCTGCCTCTTGAAAAGCATCTGTTCCGATAGCCGCTGATGGAACCTGTCCCGTGATTGCAACGAGTGGAACTGAATCCATTCCCGCATCCATCAAAGGTGTCACAAGATTTGTTGCGCCAGGTCCTGATGTTGCAATACATACTCCGGCACGTCCAGTTACCTGTGCATACCCGGTCGCTGCATGGCCTGCACCTTGTTCATGTCGAACCAAGATGTGACGAATTGTTGAATCAAAGATTGGATCATAGGCAGGAAGGATGGCGCCACCAGGCAGACCAAACATCACATCGACGTGTGCTGCTTCTAGGCTTTTCACCAATGAAGTAGCTCCATTCATTACTGTGCCGTTCGCTGTTGGTACGTGGGTTGTTGCCATCTTCTTGCTCCTTTCCATCTCGGTCGTTATCTATTGAAAGCTTTGTTAAATGAAAAAACCCTCAGATATCTGAGGGCGCGCATGCTGGGATGAGCATGCGCTATCGAATCACCACCACTGATGAAGAGACGATTGTTGAACGCATGGCCGTATTCTCGCGTAGAGCGAGCGCGGTAGTCAAGGGTTGAGATGCACGTCTCAATTATTGAAACGTGAGTCTCATAATTACCCTCTTAGTCGCAGACTGCGCCCTTTGAGGCTGAGCCAACGAGCTTTGAATACTTGTGAAGCACCCCTCGGGAGTACTTGTGCGGAAGTGGCTTCCAGCCAACCTTGCGAGCTTCGAGCTCTGCCGGGTCAACTAAGAGATCTAAGGTGCGATTGGGAATATCGATACGGACTCGATCGCCATCCTTAATAAATGCAATCGGTCCCCCATCTACAGCCTCTGGTGAAACGTGTCCCACACAGAGACCAGTAGAACCACCTGAGAAACGACCGTCGGTGAGGAGAAGTGTGGACTTACCAAGTCCCGCACCCTTAATCGCACCGGTAATCATCAACATCTCGCGCATACCAGGTCCACCCTTTGGACCTTCATAACGAATGACAACTACATCGCCCGCTTGAATAGTGCCATTTTCTAGCGCATCCATCGCAGCTTGCTCGCGTTCGAAGACGCGCGCTGGTCCTTCAAATGTTTCGATACCGATTCCGGCTGTCTTACATACTGCGCCATCTGTTGCGAGAGTTCCACCGAGAATTGTGATTCCGACATCGGTAGAAAGTGGTGAAGAAATTGGATGCAGGACATCGCCATCAGCAAGTGGCGGATTAATATCGGCGAGATTCTCTGCCATTGTCTTACCGGTCACAGTAAGTGCATCTCCATGGAGATATCCAGCATCGAGCAACATGCGAAGTACGACTGGAATTCCACCGACCTTATCGACATCAGACATCACATACTTACCGAATGGTTTGAGGTCACCTAGAAGCGGCACCTTAGATCCGATGCGATGGAAATCTTCGAGAGTTAAATCAACCTCTGCCTCATGTGCGATTGCAAGCAAGTGAAGAACAGCGTTGGTTGATCCACCGAGCGCCATAACTGCAGTGATTGCATTCTCAAATGCCTTCTTCGTCAAAATATCGCGGGTGGTTATTCCCTTTGCAATGAGATTTACAACTGCCGCACCTGATGCTTCTGAGTATCCATCGCGACGGCGATCAACAGCTGGAGGTGCAGCTGACCCTGGAAGTGAGAGACCGATTGCCTCTCCCACTGTCGCCATTGTGTTAGCTGTATACATTCCACCGCATGCACCTTCACCTGGGCAGATTGCGCGCTCGATTTGATCGACGCGATCTTGCGTGATTAATCCACGGGCACATGCACCAACGGCTTCAAAGGCATCGATGATCGTGACATCTTTTCCATCTACTTGTCCGGGAAGCGTTGAGCCAGCATAAACAAAGACTGCTGCAACATCGATACGAGCTGCCGCCATCATCATTCCTGGCAGAGATTTATCGCAACCGGCAAACATCACCATTCCATCGAGACGCTCTGCCTGCATCACTGTTTCAACTGAGTCGGCGATAACTTCGCGAGAGACTAATGAGAAGTGCATTCCTTCATGTCCCATTGAAATTCCATCAGAGACAGAGATTGTTCCGAATTGCATAGGGAAACCACCAGCATCAATCACACCTTTACGAGATGCAGTTGCAAGTCGAGCAAGTGAGAGATTGCACGGGGTGATTTCATTCCATGAAGAGACAACACCAATCTGAGGCTTTACCCAATCTTCATCTCCCATTCCAACTGCACGTAACATTCCGCGTGCAGGTGCGCGCTCGAGACCATCGGTAACAAGGCCAGAACGTGGTTTCATAGTCGACATAGGAAGATTCTATCTCGCATGTCTCAACGAGTGAAGTTCTTGCCGGTAAGTTAGAATTCCACTATTCAAGATTCATTCTTGGTAATCACAACAATCTACTTAACACTTATTGGAGAATTACTGTGCCAAATCAGAACCGTGACGCTCAAGGCCATATCAAGGGCCAAGCACCTGACCGCTGGAGAACGCTGCTCGTTGTAGCAATCTCACAGTTGATGCTCGTGCTCGATAGCTCAATTATGAATATCGCTATTCCAAGCGCAAAGGTTGATCTTCACATCTCCAATGCGAATCAGCAGTGGGTTATAACTGCATATACATTGGCATTTGGTTCACTCCTCTTGCTCGGTGGACGTATTGGTGACTACATGGGTCGCAAAAAGATCTTCATCATCGGTTTGATTGGATTTGCTTCTGCTTCAGCGCTCGGTGGCTTCGCTATTAATCAGGGAATGCTCTACGGCTCACGTGCACTTCAAGGTGTATTTGGTGCACTTCTTGCGCCAGCTGCTCTCGCAATCATCTCTGAAACATTTACCGTTCCAGCAGAACGCGCAAAGGCATTTGGTGTCTTTGGTGCAATCTCAGGTGGTGGAGCGGCAATCGGCCTCATCGTCGGTGGAACTTTGACCGAGTTCTTCTCATGGCGCTGGTGTCTCGGCGTAAATGCACCAATCGCGATTATCGCTGCGCTCCTTGCATTTAAGTTTGTTCACGAATCAAAGGCAGAGGGCAATCGGACATACGATATTCCTGGTGTTCTTACTGCAACGCTTGGTCTCTTCTCACTTACATATGGGTTCAATGAGGCAGCGACTAAGGGATGGTCATCTACTACAACAGTAAGTTTCTTCGTTGTAGCTTTGGTTCTTCTGGTCTCATTCGTTGTTATCGAGTCTAAGGTCGCAAATCCATTGCTACCGCTTCGCGTGATCAAGGACCGCAACCGTGGAGGTTCATACCTAGGTTCACTGGTTGTCGGTGCCGGCCTCTTCTCGATGTTCCTATTCCTTGGACTTTATCTTCAAGTCGTTCTTGGCTATAGCCCGCTGAAGTCTGGCTTTGCATTCTTGCCGTTTACTGCAGGAATTATTATCTTCGCCGGAGTTGCTTCACAGCTTCTGCCGAAGGTTGGACCAAAGGCGCTGATGGTTCCGGGACTTCTGGCAGCGAGCGTTGGTTTGCTCTTGCTGACACGCATTACTCCAGAGACTTCTTACCTAACTCACGTGGTGCCATCGTTGCTGATCATGTCGAGCGGAATGGCATTGGTATTTATTCCTTTGACATCAACTTCGCTCCACAATATTCCGGCTCATGACACTGGAGTTGCTAGCGCAACGCTCAATACTTCACAGCAGATTGGTGGCTCACTTGGCACTGCTCTTCTCAATACTGTGGCGGCTACCGCAACGACTACCTACATCACAGCGAATGCAATCGCTAAAAATGATATGGCAGGAACATTTGCTGCGATGACACACGGATATACGACCGCATTTAGATTTAGCGCCGGGCTCCTCTTTGCTGGCGCAATTGTGCTCTTCTTCTTTATCAATGTAGGAAAAGAGTCGGTCGTTGAAACTGAAGGCGCAGGAATGCACTAGTAATTAATAAATAAAAAACCCGCCGAGCATGAGTTCGGCGGGTTTTTTATTGAAGTTTTATTGACCTAAATACTTCAATAAGAGTTCGCGAACTTTTGCCGCATCTGCTTGTCCAGCGGTCTCCTTCATTACTGCGCCAATTAGTGCGCCAGCAGCTGGGAGGTGTCCCCCGCGTACCTTCTCTGCAGTATCAGCTTGAGCTGCGCAGACCTTCTCGATCGCCGCCATCAGCGCACCATCATCGTTAACAACCTTGATGCCGCGTTTTGCGACAACTTCCGATGGTGTTCCTTCGCCTGCGACAACGCCTTCAACAACTTGGCGAGCTAACTTATCTGTCAGTTCACCTGATGCAACAAGCTTAATCAACTCTGCAACGTGCGCAGGAGTGATGGCAAGCTCTTGAATAGCAACGCCTTTATCGTTTGCAATTCGCGATACTTCTCCGAGCCACCAGGTACGAGCCTTTGTTGGATCTGCACCAAGTAAGACTGTCTCTTCGACGATATCAAGCACATCGGCATTAACCATCGCTGCGAATTCTTTATCAGGGACAGCCCATTGCTCTTGCAATCTCTTGCGACGAATAGATGGACGCTCAGGCAATTGCGCGCGAAGAGTCTCAATCCACGCTGCATCTGGCTTTACCGGTACTAAATCTGGATCTGGGAAGTATCGGTAATCCTCGGCCTGTTCTTTAGATCGACCTGAACGAGTAAGACCAGTATCTTCTTGGAAGTGGCGAGTCTCTTGCTTGACCTTGCCGCCGTTTTCGAGAATCTCTGCATGGCGCAACATCTCACCGCGGATAGCGCGTTCGACTGAGCGAAGTGAGTTGACGTTCTTTGTCTCAGAACGTGTTCCGAGTTCGGTGGCATCTTTGAGCATCAATGAGACGTTAGCATCGCAGCGAAGTGAACCTTGCTCCATCTTTACATCAGATACGCCGAGTCCGCGAAGAATGTCACGAAGTTCGGCGACATAGGCCTTTGCAACTTCAGGTGCGTACTTGCCTGTACCTGGAACAATCTTGGTCACAATCTCTACTAATGGAATTCCGGCACGGTTGTAGTCGAGTAATGAGTAATCAGCGCCATGGATACGACCGGTTGCGCCACCGACGTGCAGTGACTTTCCTGTGTCTTCCTCCATGTGAACGCGTTCGATCTCAATGCGGAATTGCTTGGGGCCTTCTTCGGTATCAATTTCAACATCAACAAAACCATCGAAGCAGATGGGTTCGTCGTACTGTGAAATCTGAAAGTTCTTCGGCATATCTGGATAGAAATAATTCTTACGAGCAAAGCGGCTATATGGAGCAATGCTGCAGTTAAGCGCCAGTCCAATCTTGATTGATGACTCAATCGCCTTTTCATTGACCACAGGAAGAGCACCAGGAAGTGCCAAGCAGACCGGGCAGGTCTGAGTATTTGGTTCGGCGCCGAAGATGGTTGAGCAAGAGCAGAACATCTTTGATTCGGTATTGAGTTCGACGTGAACTTCAAGACCTAATACTGGGTTGTACTTCGCAACGACCTCGTCATAGTTCAGTGCCATTAGCGTGTACCTCCAGCCAAGGCTGGCGCCTTTGTAATCAAAGTACCGCCCCACTTAGATGAGAGTGCCGCCTCAAGCGCTGCACCTGCTTGGTAGAGACGTTGATCTTGCATCGCTGGCGCCATGATCTGGAAGCCAACTGGCAAGTTATCTTCATCTGCAAGGCCGGCCGGAAGTGACATGCCACAGATACCAGCGAGGTTTACTGGAATAGTTGCAACGTCACCTAGATACATCGCCATCGGATCGTCGACCTTCTCACCAATCTTGTATGCGGTCGTCGGCGCTGTTGGAGAGACGAGTACATCTGCCGCTGCAAATGCCTTGGCATAGTCCTGAATAATTAAGGTGCGAATCTTCTGTGCGCTTCCGTAATAAGCATCGTAGTAACCAGATGAGAGTGCATATGTGCCGATGATGATGCGTCGCTTTACCTCGCGGCCAAATCCTGCATCACGTGTAGCTGCCATGACAGCTTCCGCTGAGGCTCCGCCTTCGTCACCAGTGCGAAGTCCATAACGCATCGCATCAAAGCGCGCGAGGTTGGAAGAACACTCAGATGGTGCAATTAAATAATAAGCAGCGAGAGCGAATTCAAAACTTGGGCAATCTACTTCAACAATTTCTGCACCAAGCGATGCCAATAAATCGAGTGATTCTGTAAATCGTGTCTGCACGCCCTTTTGGTATCCCTCACCTTGTAATTGCTTAATCACGCCAATCTTCATGCCCTTAACGTCACCGGACTTTGCCGCTGCAACAACAGCAGGGACAGGTGCATTAATAGAGGTCGCATCATGCGAGTCATAGCCAGCCATTACTTCATGCAACATTGCAGTATCGAGAACAGTGCGACCAAATGGTCCCGCCTGATCGAGTGAAGATGAGTAAGCAATCAATCCATATCGAGATACTGCGCCATAGGTTGGACGAACTCCGACGATTCCAGTGAGCGCTGCCGGTTGGCGGATAGAGCCACCAGTATCTGATCCGATTGCAAGTGGCGCTTCAAAGGCAGAGACAGCTGCCGCAGAGCCACCCGATGAGCCACCAGGTGTGCGCGTTAAATCCCAAGGATTAAAAGTTGGACCATAACCAGAATTTTCAGTTGATGAGCCCATCGCAAACTCATCCATATTGGTTTTGCCGAGGATGACAACTCCTGCATCTTTCAATTTTGAAACAACAGTCGAGTCGTAAGGCGGCTTCCATCCCTGCAATATCTTTGAACCCGCAGTTGTTGGAACGCCCTTCTGTGCAAGTACATCCTTGAGAGCAAGTGGGATTCCAGCAAGTGGCGAAACTTTCTTTCCCGCAGCACGATCTCCATCAACCGCGGCAGCTTGTGCGAGTGCGCCCTCTGAATCAACATGAAGAAATGCCTTTACATCTCCATCAACAGCAGCGATGCGATCGAGGTGAGATTGGGTGAGTTCAACAGATGAAACTTCCTTCTTTGCGAGAGCATCTGCCATCTCTACTGCGGTCTTAAAGATCATCGCTTACTCCTCTCCCAAAATCTGCGGAACGCGGAAGCGCTGATCTTCTTGTGCCGGTGCGCCAGAGAGCGCATCAGCTGGAGAGAGACTGGCTTGAACGACATCTGGGCGGGCAATGTTCTCGAGTGGCTGCGGGTGTGAAGTTGCCTTGACTCCATCGAGATTAAGTTCTTGTACGCGAGCTACCGCATCAAGGATCGTGCCGAATTGTGATGAGAGTTCAACGAGTTCAGACTCAGTCATTTCGATACGTGCCAACGCTGCCAACTTTGCGACTTCATCGCGAGAGAGAGTGCTCATGCGGGCATCTTACAAAAGATGGCGTGATATGAGTAATTAATAATAATTAAGAGCGAATCTGGCCATTTCCAGTAACAATCCAGGTGGCAGTTGTCATCGCCTCAAGTCCCATTGGACCGCGCGCATGGAGCTTCTGATTGGAGATTCCAATTTCTGCACCGAATCCCATCTGCTCACCATCAGTAAATCTCGTCGAAGCATTAACCATGACTGCAGCGCAATCAGCGAGAGCGATAAATCGATCTGCACTTGATTGATTTTCAGTGACAATCGCTTCAGTGTGATTGGTGCCGTACTGTGCAATGTGATCTGCCGCTGCGTCGATTGAATCAACTACCGCAACATTCATCTCCAGGATTCCGTACTCGGTTGACCAATTTTCCTCCGTTGCAGGAGTTGATTGAACGCCAAATTTCTCTGCAACCTTCTGCACGGTTGCATCACCATGGAGAGCAACTCCAGCATCAGAAAGCGCCTTGAGTGCGAGCGGTAAGAAGGTCGGCGCAATCGCTTTATGAACCAATAAAGTCTCAGCTGCATTACAGACTGATGGACGATGAGTCTTTGAGTTGAGCAGAATCGGTAGCGCCTTATTAATATCTGCAAATTCATCCACAAATACATGGCAGACACCGGCGCCGGTTTCGATGGTTGGAACCGTTGCTTCATCGACAACCATACGAATTAATTGCGCGCTCCCACGAGGAATGACTAAGTCGACCTTGCCGCGTGCAGTGAGAAGTGCTTTGACGGTAGAGCGATCATCTGAAGGAACAAGCTGCAGAACATCAGGGTTGATTTTGGTCTTTGCCAAAGCATCACGCATCACATTTACGAGAATTTCGTTGCTATTGCGTGCAGTAGAAGAACCGCGCAGTAGAGCTGCATTACCCGACATTAAAAGAATAACGGCTGCATCCACCGTGACATTAGGTCGAGCCTCATAGACCATTCCAATCACACCAAATGGAACTGTGATCTGACGCAGGTGGAGACCATTAGGAAGTGTTGACTCTTTCAATGTGCGACCGAGTGGATCTGCAAGCGCAGCTACTTGGCGCGCACCATCTGCCATTCCGGCGATTCTCTCTGCGGTAAGTAAGAGTCGGTCTTGCATCTGCGGATGCATATTCTCGCCACGTGCATTAGCCATATCGATTTCATTGGCAGCAAGAATCTCTG
>CAJBMC010000017.1 GCA_903954055.1 uncultured Actinomycetes bacterium
CACGCATCCGAGTTGATCATGCATGCTCGAGAAGAAATCGGCTAACACTCAATCATTTATTGAAGCCAATGTGTGCGTGTCGTCATGCTCGACCCGAGTGAATGGTAGGCTGTAATTCCATGGCAGGCGCGATGGATCACGGTACAAGTAAGCACATTTTCGTAACCGGAGGTGTTGCTTCATCCCTCGGTAAAGGCCTGACCGCAGCCTCTCTTGGCAACCTACTTACGGCACGAGGACTTCGTGTTGTGATGCAGAAACTGGACCCGTATCTAAACGTCGATCCAGGCACAATGAACCCTTTTCAGCACGGTGAAGTTTTTGTTACCGACGATGGCGCTGAGACCGACCTTGACATCGGCCACTATGAGCGTTTTTTGAACATAAATCTTGCTCAATCGGCAAACGTGACCACGGGGCAGATCTACAGCACAGTCATCAAGCGCGAACGCGCCGGAGAATACCTTGGCGACACTGTTCAAGTAATTCCTCACATCACCAATGAAATTAAAGAACGCATGCTTGGAAACGATTCAGATGATATCGATGTTGTCATTACTGAAATCGGTGGAACTGTTGGAGATATCGAGTCACAACCTTTCCTTGAGGCTGCTCGCCAGATACGCCAAGAAGTTGGACGCGATAACGTCTTCTATTTACATATCTCGCTCGTTCCCTATATCGGTCCATCCGGCGAGTTAAAAACAAAGCCAACCCAACACAGTATTGCCGCCCTGCGCAGTATTGGTATTGCACCTGATGGAATTGTGCTTCGCTGTGATCGACCAATCCCAGAGGGGATTAAAAAGAAGATTTCTCTCATGTGTGACGTCGATATTGAGGCGGTAGTCGCCGCAGTTGATGCACCGTCAATTTATGACATTCCAAAGGTCCTCTACAGCGAAGGGCTCGACAGTTATATCGTCCACAGACTTAATCTCGGCGGTCACGATGTTCAATGGGGCGAATGGGATGCGCTACTAGAGAAGGTACATAATCCGAAGCACCATGTAAGAGTTGGCCTTGTTGGAAAATATATCGACCTTCCAGATGCATATCTCTCAGTCTCTGAAGCTCTTCGCGCTGGAGGATTTGCCCACAACGCAAAGGTAGAGATTGTCTGGATTCCCAGCGACAACTGCGAAACTCCAGAGGGCGCCCAGAAGGAACTGTCGATGCTCGATGCAATCTGTGTCCCTGGGGGTTTCGGCATTCGAGGAATTGAAGGCAAATTAGGTGCCCTCAAGTTTGCACGCGAAAAGAAGATTCCAACCCTGGGGCTCTGTCTTGGACTTCAATGCATGGTGATTGAAGCGGCGCGCAATCTCGCAGGTATCAAAGATGCGAGCTCAGCGGAATTTACGCCGGATAGCGGAACGCATGTAATTGCAACTATGCAGGAGCAGATGGATATCGTCGCAGGCGACGCAGATATGGATGGCACGATGCGACTTGGACTTTATAAAGCGCAGTTAACGCCTGGCTCAATAGTCGCAGAGGTGTACGGAGCCACCGAAATATCCGAGCGCCATCGTCATCGTTATGAAGTTAACAATAAGTACCGTGACCAAATATCACAAGCGGGAGTTAATTTCTCTGGAATTTTCCCGGAGAAGGATTTAGTTGAATTCGTTGAGCTTCCTCGTGAAGTTCATCCGTATTACGTTGGCACCCAGGCGCACCCAGAGTTACGGTCCCGTCCTACAAGACCGCACCCACTATTTAGCGGATTGATAGCGGCAGCCATCGCCAAGAAGGGCTAAGAATGCTTTCTCGAGTGCCTAGAGAAATCGCGGTCATTCATGGCTATCCAATGTAGCAATGCAATCTCGACGTATTTAGATCACTTGACTATTGAAAGAGGGCTTTCGAAGAATTCTATTGATAGTTATCGACGGGATTTAATAAAGTTTGAGGTCATGATCTCGGCGAAGAAACTTGATTTCGCCTTTTTATCCGAATCAGAGATCTCATCGATTGTTGGTGAGCTTTCCGTAGACGGGCTATCGCCATCCTCAATCAATCGTTTTCTCTCCGCATTAAAGGGCTTCTACAAGTATTGCGCCGTCGAATATGGTGTGACTAATCCGATGTGGGATAGCGCACAATTTAAAATCGCCCGAAAATTGCCAAAGGCGCTCTCAATCGAAGAGATAGCTTCATTGATCGAATCGACAAACGTAGCAAGCAATCCAAATGCGCTCCGCGATCGGGCTATTCTCGAATTACTGTACGGAACTGGAGCTCGTGTAGCTGAATTGGTGGGTATCGACATTGGTGATATCTCGAAAGATTTCTTTGAAGGCGAAGAGATCACAATCCTTAAATTGCGAGGCAAAGGATCGAAAGAGAGACTGGTTCCAATTGGCAAGTTTGCATTGGAAGCGGTCGATAATTATTTAGTGAGACTTCGACCGGGATTGCAGGCAAAAAATTCACAGAATGAACGCGCGCTATTTCTCAATTCACGCGGCACTCGGTTAACTCGCCAATCTGCCTGGACTGCAGTCGTCAAAGCTTCGGAGGCGACAGGTCTCAAAGGGCGAGTTTCACCCCATGTATTTAGACATAGTTACGCGACTCATCTTCTAGATGGCGGTGCCGATATTCGAGTGGTCCAAGAACTACTTGGCCACGCTTCGGTGACCACAACACAGATATATACCTTGGTAACAATCGATAAGGTGCGCGAAAGTTACTCTCTTGCGCACCCTCGATCTAAATAACTTTACAGTCCGCGAAGACGACGGGCGAGGATGCTCTGCTCACCCTTTGATTCGAGATCGGCAATAATCACGGCGATAGATTCGCGAACGATTCGACCACGATCAACTGCTAGTCCTAAATCGCCGCGCAACATTAAGCGGGCTTGATCTAAATCAAAGAGTTCGTCGGGGGAGAGGTAGACAGTAATTTTTTCGTCATGCCTTTCGCGTCCTGATGGTGACTTATCCACCTGGGTGACGCGTCGACGAGGAATGGAACGCACACCTTTCTTGCTCTTTGGTGCAGAAGCTGTGACTGGAGCAGAAACTGTGGGTTGGGCTGTGACAGTTTCTGGTGCAGCTTCACGCACTGCCGATAGCGCTGGTGCGGTGTTTCGGAATAGTTCATCGGCTCCAGGCAAACTCGCTCTACGTGTCATCGTGCGCCTCCTCGTGCGATAAGTTCTCGTGCAAGTCGACGATATGACTGTGCGCCTGCTGATGATGTGGC
>CAJBMC010000018.1 GCA_903954055.1 uncultured Actinomycetes bacterium
CGAGGATCGATTCTCATCTATGTTGAGGCCCTTCCCACTGACGTTGTCGATACAACTGGTGCCGGTGATTCATTTGCCGCCGGATTTATCGCGCAATATGCCAACAATAAGAATATGCAGTTGGCGCTTGAGGCTGGAGCTGCAGTTGCCGCCCGCTGTGTTGCAATCGTCGGGGCTCGTCCGCGTGTAGGTACCGTCATTTAGCCTCTTTGCACGGCAGAATACGCGCCATGGCAACTAAGAAGGCCGCTCCTGCAAAGGGAGCTAAGGCAAAAGCGACAGGTCCAAAGCCCGGAGAATTTCCAGGCAAGATTGTCGATATCGATGTCTCATCAGAGATGTCAGAGTCATTCCTTGAATATGCATACTCTGTAATTTATTCACGCGCACTGCCTGATGCACGCGATGGTCTCAAGCCCGTTCATCGTCGCATCCTTCACCAGATGGCAGATATGGGACTTCGCCCAGATCGTGGCCACGTGAAGTCAGCACGTGTTGTCGGTGAAGTAATGGGTAAGTTGCACCCGCACGGTGACTCAGCAATTTACGATGCGTTAGTTCGTATGGCGCAATCTTTCTCAATGCAACTGCCACTTATTGATGGACATGGAAATTTTGGCTCACTCGATGCGGGCCCGGCTGCGATGCGCTACACCGAAGCTCGTCTTGCTGCAGCAGCGATGACTATGGTCGCGGAATCCGATGAGAACACCGTTGACTTTGGCCCTAACTACGACGGCCAATTGCAAGAGCCGCTTGTATTGCCAGCTGCTTTCCCCAATCTTCTTGTAAATGGCTCTTCTGGAATCGCAGTCGGTATGGCAACCAATATGGCTCCGCATAACCTGGGTGAAGTTATTGCTGCAACAAAGTTCTTGATTGATAACCCTAAAGCGACATTAAATCAATTGATGAAGCATGTTCCTGGACCGGACTTCCCAACGGGTGGTGAGCTCGTCGGTCTCGATGGAATCCGCGAAGCCTACGCAACCGGTAAGGGTTCATTTAAAGTTCGCGCCACAGTTGAAATCAGCAAAGTAACTTCTCGCAAAATGGGAATTGTCATCAAAGAGCTGCCATTTAATATCGGCCCAGAGAAAGTTGTCGAGCGAATTGCAGATCTTGCAAAGGCGAAGAAGATTCAAGGTATCTCAGATATCGTCGATCTCACCGATGGTCAGACCGGCACCAACGTTGTTATCGAACTCAAGAACGGCTTCGAACCTGAGGCTGTACTCGAGCAGCTATACAAGCTGACTCCAATGGAAGACGGCTTTGCTATCAATGCGGTGGCACTTGTGAAGGGTCGACCTCAGACACTTGGTCTCAAAGAACTCCTGCAGGTCTTTATTGAGCACCGTATTGAAGTTGTCCGTCGTCGCTCTGAATTCCGCAAAGCAAAGGCTGAAGGCCGCCTCTCTTTGGTCGATGGTTTACTCAAGGCAATCATCGATATCGATAAGGTCATCAAGATCATCCGTGGTTCTGATGATGCAGCTGCGGCAAAGGATGCCCTCATTAAGGGATTTAAACTCAATGATGAGCAGGCAACATATATTCTCGATATGCCACTTCGTCGTCTGACAAAGATGAGCAAATTAGAGCTTGAAACTGAATCAAAGGAACTCAAGGCGACAATCGCTGCCTTGACCACACTCTTAAAGTCAGAAGAAGCGATGCGAAAGCAAGTTTCTGATGAACTTACTGCAGTATCGAAGGCGTACGCCGTACCGCGTCGCACTCGTCTTGCAAGTGCGTAAACTGCACCAGTGATTTCAACCTCTGCCCTAGAACTCCGTGCCGGCGCGCGCCTGCTTGTCAGTGGCGTCAATATCCGCGTCAATAGTGGAGATCGAGTTGGCTTTGTCGGTCGTAATGGCGCAGGTAAATCAACTCTGGCAAAGGTCTTAGCTGGCGAGAATTTGCCGGCAGGTGGCGGTGTGCAACGCACCGGAAAGATCGGCTATCTCCCCCAGGATCCTCGCACCGGTGAAGATCAAGGCACAGCGTTAGATCGCATCTTGTCGGCGCGCGGCCTTGATGAAATTGCACGTCGCATGACTGCGGTTGAACATGAATTATCAACCACTGAAGGTGAAGAGCTAGAGAAGGCGCTAGAGCGCTACACCCGCGTCGATGCCGAATTCAATGCTGCCGGTGGTTATGCCGCAACATCAGAGGCTGAGGCGATTGCATCCTCCTTGGGTGTCTCGGAAGATGTCTTCCATAATGAAATTGCAACGCTCTCAGGTGGTCAACGTCGACGTATCGAACTTGCTCGCATTCTCTTTTCGGGTGCGGAAACTTTGCTGCTCGATGAGCCGACTAACCACCTCGACGCCGATTCCATCATCTGGCTCCGTCAATACCTCACTAATTACTCGGGCGGTCTTGTCATCATCTCTCACGATGTCAATTTGATTGAGACTGTCGTTAATAAGGTCTTCTATATCGATGCCAACCGAAATGTTATTGATGTCTACAACATGGGCTGGAAGCAATATCTACTGCAACGCGAAGCAGATGAGCACCGCCGTAAGAAAGAGCGCGCAAATGCCGAGAAGCGTGCTGAGATATTGCAGAAGCAGGGTGAGAAGATGCGCGCGAAGGCCTCCAAGGCGACAGCGGCACAAGGCATGTTGCGACGCGCTGAAAAGCTGCGCTCATCACTGGAAGACGTTCGCGTTTCGGACAAGGTTGCAAAGCTGCGCTTTCCAACTCCTGCTCCATGTGGCAAGACTCCATTATCCGGCGAAGAGCTTTCGAAGAATTACGGCTCACTCGAAATCTTTACCGATGTTTCATGCGTTATCGATAAAGGATCTCGCGTTGTAATTCTCGGCCTCAACGGTGCCGGTAAAACGACTTTGCTTCGCATCCTTGCCGGCGAGCTTGAATCAGATACCGGCAAGGTTGAACATGGCCACGGTCTCAAGATTGGTTACTACGCGCAGGAACATGAATCACTCGACTTCGAGCGCACCATTTTAGAGAACATGATGTCTGCTACCGCCGAGATTCGTGAACCTGAGGCGCGCAACGTTTTAGGTTCATTCCTCTTTGCCGGCGATGATGTCCACAAGCCGGTGAAGGTGCTTTCTGGTGGAGAGCGAACACGCCTTGCTCTAGCAACAATTGTTGTATCCGGTGCCAATGTCTTATTGCTAGATGAACCTACAAATAACCTCGATCCCGCATCACGTGAAGAGATTCTCGCTGCTCTATCTGAGTATCAGGGCTCTGTCGTCATGGTCTCCCACGATGAAGGCGCCGTACAGGCGTTGAAGCCAGAGCGCGTTATTTTGCTGCCTGATGGCGATGAAGATATCTGGAAAGACGAGTACTTCGATCTCGTCTCCATTGATTAACAACCTATTCATATTGGAAGAACCTCAGCAACACCAATTATTTACTCTTCAAACCCAATATTCACCTTGTGAATACCACTTTGAAACACCCAATTGCACGAACAGCATCAGCTCTTCTTATCATTGGCGCCGTAATTGGCGCAACGCTCTCAGTAAATACTGAGGCCAACGCCGGCCAGGCATTCAAGTACAGCATCGCACTTATTGGTGACATGCCATATGACGCAAAAGGCCAGGCACAGACACCTGCCGTTATTGCCGATATCAATGCTAATTCCCGCATTGATATGACTCTCTTCGATGGAGACACAATGAGTGGCAAGGGCGACAAGTGCGACGATGCCGCTTATGCACGCATCAAGAAAGATTTCTTCGATCAGTTCACAAAGCCAATCTTCTACACAATTGGCGATAACGAGTGGGTTGACTGCGATCGCGCAGTAAAGGGTGGATATGATCCAAATAACCGCCTCGCGCTCGTCCGCTCAACATACTTCCAGAAAGCAGACGGCTCTTACATCACTCTAGGTGGATCATCATCTCGCTATAACATTATTCGAGATGCTAAGTATCCAGAGCTCCAGATGTTCTCTTGGAAGGGAATCACATACATCATTCCTCACGTTCCAGGTTCAGCAAATAACTCTGCAGTTGCTACTCCAACATTTAAGACATATAACGACAAGGCAACTGATGGTGATGATGTTGAGTACAAGGCTCGTGACGCCGCAAATATTGCCTGGATTAATAAGGGTTTTGAAAAGGCTGTCGCAGATAACTCAGTTGGTGTAATCATCCTGATTCAGGCAAATATGGATTGGGAAGGCTACCTTCGCGATCTCGCCGCACCAAACAATGAGAACACAGCTGCATACACAGCTACAAAGCAGGCAATTTTAACGAACACAATCAAGTTCGGTAAGCCAGTACTTCTTCAGAATGGTGATGAGCACTGGTACCAGGTTGATATGCCACTCAATGAGACTGCAGGAAAGATTGTCGAGAAGGACAAGGGAAGCCTCGTCGAAAACTTCACTCGCGTGCAGACATTCGGTTCTGGCTTCAACCACTGGGTTGAGCTCGTGATTGATCCACGTAGCGCAAACCTATGGACCTTTAAGGTTCACATCATCAAGTCAAACCTTGATGTACACAAGCCAGCTGCATAACTAATATATAAAGAAGAAAGCCCCCGCCATTGTGGCGGGGGCTTTCTTCGTGCAATTTTTAAGCGTCGATTGAATCTCGGTCGATCTCAGCGTTCGCAATAAATTCCTTACGAGGAGCTACATCGGAACCCATAAGTAGTTCGAACATTGCTTCTGCAGCTGCGGCATCTGTCACGGTGATGCGACGAAGTGTGCGAACATCTGGATCCATTGTGGTTTCGCGCAACTGGTCTGCATCCATCTCGCCAAGACCCTTGTAACGCTGGATTGGTTCCTTCCAGCGCTTTCCTTGCTTTGAAAGATCTGCAGTGACCTTCTTCATCTCATCATCTGAGTATGTGTAGATGTACTGGCCCTTCTTGCCGCCACCACCCATAACCTCAATCCGGTGCAACGGTGGAATTGCAGCAAAGACGCGACCTGCATCAATCAGCGGACGCATATAGCGATACATCAAGGTCAGGAGTAAACAGCGGATGTGCGCGCCGTCGACATCAGCATCTGACATCAAGATTACGCGCCCATAGCGAGCATCATCGAGTTCGAAAGATTTACCAGAGCCGGCACCGATAACCTGAATGATCGATCCGCACTCTTTATCATCGAGCATCTGTGAGAGCGATGCCTTTTGAACATTGAGAATCTTTCCGCGAATCGGCAAAATAGCCTGGAACTCAGAGTTACGTGCTGCCTTGGTTGTTCCGAGGGCAGAGTCTCCCTCAACGATAAAGAGCTCAGTGCGAGTGACATCCTCTGAACGACAATCGGAGAGCTTTGTTGGAAGGCTCGATGATTCAAGTGCATTCTTGCGTCGCTGCAGATCCTTATGGGCACGGGCGCTGATACGTGTGCGTGATGCGCCAGCCACCTTCTCCATGATCAACTTGCCATTGGCCTTATCGATACGTCGAGTGGTGGCGAAGAATTCTTTTAACTTATCGGCAACGACGGCGCTGACAATCTTGGTTGCCGCAGCTGTTCCGAGCACTTCCTTAGTCTGACCTTCAAACTGTGGCTCTGACATACGCACTGTCACAACAGCGGTGATGCCTTCCATAATGTCATCCTTAATGACATCTGCCTCGTTCTTCTTCAAAATACCGGCGCTGCGCATCGCTTCATTAAATGATTTTGTGATTGCGCGCTCAAAGCCTTGAAGGTGTGTTCCGCCCTTAGGTGTTGCGATGATATTTACGAATGAGCGAATTGTTGAATCAAAACCTGTGCCCCACTTCATCGCAATATCAACTTCCATATCGCGTTCGACCTCAGTCGAAACCATATGTCCCTTATCGTCGAGAACAGGAACAGTCTCTTGGTAATGGCCTGTGCCGTAAATACGAATTACTTCGCCAACTGGCTGATCTGGCTGCAAGAAATCGCAGTATTCGGAGATGCCACCTTTATGGAAGAAGGTCTGAGAGGTCTTCTCTTTAGTGCGGTTATCATTAACAGTTAATGAGAGGCCTGGAACCAAGAAAGATGTCTGGCGCGCACGTGCATAGATATCTTCAATATCAAGAGTTGCATCTTTGAGGAAGATCTGGCGATCTGACCACCACTTGACTCGAGTACCAGTTACTTTCGATGAAATCTTTCCAATAACGCGAAGGCCAGATTGTTCGGTGAAGGCTGCTTTTGGTCCATCGCCATCGAAGACACCTGCGGTGCCGCGCTTAAATGACATCCAATAAATTTTGCCATTACGGTCAACTTCAACATCGAGACGTTCAGCGAGAGCATTTACAACTGATGCGCCCACACCGTGCAGTCCACCGGATGCTGCGTACGAGCCTCCGCCAAACTTTCCACCTGCATGCAATTTAGTGAGTACAACTTCAACACCAGTTAATCCCGTCTTCGGTTCTTTATCTACCGGGATACCGCGCCCATCATCATGGACTTCAACGGAGCCATCTGCCTCTAAATTAATTTCAATTTTCTTACAATGGCCTGCAAGTGACTCATCTACGGCGTTATCGATGATTTCCCAGAGACAGTGCATAAGACCGCGAGAGTCAGTTGATCCGATATACATACCCGGGCGCTTGCGAACTGCATCGAGACCTTCGAGGACCGCTAGATCCTTAGCTGTATAGCTATCTTTTGAACCTGACTCAGTTATAGGAGCGTCGAAATTTAACTCTTCATTAGCGGTCACGGTGGCAAAGATTAGCTAGCGAATCGTTTGCAATCAGTTAAGCGCGCCGAGAGGTGTCTCATATAGTGATTTGCCGAGTGAGATGGGCCTCAATTGAGGAGAGAATTTATAAAAATGTTGCGGATTTAGCGAGCGGGGAATAAAAGAGGGTGGCATGATGTTCCAATGTCAGAGGCAATCACTAGCCTCTGATTCTGATTAATTGGACCGAACGGAGAGCGCGATGACCGAGCAAGTACTACTCGAATCCACACCCCTCAATGCCCTCGACCGCTGCGATCGCTGCGGCGCACAGGCTTATGTCCGTGCCGTGCTGGCAACGGGTGGCGAGCTCATGTTCTGTGCACACCACGGTAAGGAATATGCCGAAAAACTAGCTGCAGTCGCTGTGAAGATCCAGGACGAGACAGAGCGTTTGGTTGAAACTAAGTAAATTTAAGAATTAATGAGACGGGTACTCGCGATTAGCGGGTGCCCGTTCTTCGTCCCACCCCAACATTGAGTGCAGCGGATTTCACAGCAGAGTATGAATTTGATGTTGGGTTTAAGATCGCCGAGAGCGTAACCA
>CAJBMC010000019.1 GCA_903954055.1 uncultured Actinomycetes bacterium
GAAGGATTTGAACCTTCGAAGGCAGAGCCGGGGGATTTACAGTCCCCTCCCATTGGCCGCTCGGGCAACCCGCCAGGGTCATGATTTAAGCGTTGC
This sequence comes from uncultured Actinomycetes bacterium, assembly GCA_903954055.1. Classification (GTDB taxonomy): domain Bacteria; phylum Actinomycetota; class Actinomycetes; order Nanopelagicales; family Nanopelagicaceae; genus Planktophila. The sequence goes on from CAJBMC010000019.1 coordinate 97, forward strand.
GGCGCTTTGGTACTACGAGCGGAAAGGATACCTTAGGCTCATAAGGATGAAAAATCGTCCTTCATTTTCAGGAATTAGACCCCAGGGAAGATCTAGAGAGAGGGCCAAAAACAATGGCTGACAGCAGTTTTGACGTAGTTTCCAAGATCGACCGGATGGAGCTTGATAACGCAATCAATCAAGCGATCCGTGAAATCGATACACGTTTTGATTTTAAAAATACTGGAACCACAGTCGAACTTTCAGGTGAAACAATCAAGATTGAAGCTGGCACAGAAGAACGTGCAAAGGCAGCGCTCGATGTTGTAAAAGAGAAGATGATTAAGCGCGGAGTTTCACTCAAGCATCTCGAATCCGGCGAGCCACAGCTATCAGGTAAGGTCTACAAGATTGCCTGCACTCTTAAAGAAGGTATCTCAACCGAGAATGCAAAGAAGATTGCAAAGTTTTTACGTGATGAGGGTCCAAAGTCAATCAAGACTCAGATTCAAGGTGATGAACTTCGTGTCTCCTCTAAGAGTCGCGATGATCTCCAAGATGCAATCCAGCAAATTAAAGAAGGTCCTTTCGACTTCGCCGTTCAATTTACAAACTATCGTTAATGGCGGCTAGAAGCGAGAAATCGCTCGGACTTATCTTTGGCTTAAGCGCCTATATTTTATGGGGGCTCTTCCCACTGTACTGGCCACTACTTAAGCCAGCTAGCGCTTACGAAATCGTTGCCCATCGTGCGGTCTGGACCTTGGTTTTCTGTCTTGTAGTACTCGCATTTCACAAAAAACTTGGACATACATTCGCACAGTTAAAGAAACCTAAGACTCTCTTCGGATTAGCTGCGACATCTGCGCTCATTTCAATTAACTGGATTGTTTATATCTGGGCGACAAATACTGGCCATGTTGTCGAAGCTTCACTTGGCTACTACATCAATCCCCTGGTCATCATCGCATTTGGCGTTCTCTTACTAAAAGAGAAGATGCGTACCGGTCAATGGATTGCAGTTGGTATCGCAACTACTGGTGTTGCCGTCCTCACTATCGATTATGGTCGGTTGCCGTGGATCGCGCTGGCACTGGCACTCTCATGGGGCAGCTACGGAGTCATCAAGAAAGTACTTGGTTTAGGCGCACTTGAGGGGCTGACAATCGAGACCATGCTCAGCTTTATCCCCTATATGACTTTCCTCTTATTCATTCAAAATAATGGCACGGGACAATTTGGCCATCACTTAGCGCTCTCATTCTTACTTTTAAGCGCAGGTGCCGTCACTGCAATTCCGCTCTTACTCTTCAATGGTTCAACAACGCGCCTGCCATACACAGTGATTGGGTTGCTTCAATACATCACGCCGACAATTCAATTTTCAATTGGTGTCTGGGTACGCCATGAAGCGATGCCAGCGGCTCGATGGAATGGTTTTATATTTATTTGGTTTGCACTAGCAACGCTTGCAATAGATCTTCTACGATCAAGCCGTACGGTCGATAATCGCATCGCATAGCGAATACAGAGCACCCGTTACATCTCCAACTGGCAATGGCCCTAGAGCCTTACGTGCATCATGTGCATATTGCAGAGTTTGTTGACGTGAAAGTTCGAGAGCAGGATGTACGCGAAGCTCTTTAATCACGCGCTGAACCATTGCTTCATCTTTAATCGGAGCTTGAAGCAGCGATATAAGCTCTGAATCCTCTGGTCTATTCATTGCGATGACATTAAGAGTGACAAGAGTAGGAACACCTTCACGTAAATCAGTTCCCGGTGTCTTTCCGGATTCGAATGACTCTGATGCGATATCAATAACATCATCAACCAATTGAAATGCGACGCCAATTTTTTCACCAAAGACTGTCAGCGTCTCTTTAATATCATCTGGCGCACCGGAGACCATTGCGCCAAATCGGGCAGAGGCAGAAATTAAAGAACCTGTCTTGTCGGCGACTACACCGAGGTAGTGCTCAAGTGGATCTTGCCCAGCAGAAGGACCTTGTGTCTCCATAATCTGACCGATAACAAGGCGTTCAAAGGTATGTGCCTGAAGTCGAACTGCCTCTGGTCCGATATCTGCAAGCAGTGCAGAGACCTTTGCGAAGAGATAATCGCCAGTAAGGATCGCAACGGTATTGCCCCAGCGATTGTTGGCGCTCTCTACTCCACGACGGAGTGGTGCTTCATCCATAACATCATCGTGATACAGGGTTGCTACGTGGGTTAATTCGCAGACCGCAGCAGATTCAATAATTCCTTTGCGATTCTTATCTCCGTAGTGCGATGCAAGTAGCGTCAATAAAGGACGAAGGCGCTTGCCACCCGCAGCTACTAAGTGGCGGGATGTCTCTTCGACCAATGGATATTTGCCTTGAATATGGCTATGAAGGAGCGCTTCTACAGTTGCCATTCCAGTAAGTAGCTCTGCCTCAAGGGCAGGGGCCATACCTGGAATACCGAGATTGTTCATCAGCGAAGGAAGTAAGCAGTAGAGGCGATGAAGTTAATCACCGGCGTTGGGAAGATTCCGAGAATGACGGTGACTGCACCTGTCGCTGCAATTGTTGTTGTGGTCAGCGCTGATGGAATCACGACACTTGCACCATCTTCAACTGGATCCTTAAAGAACATAAGAACAATGACACGAATATAGGAGAAAGCAGCGATTGCTGAAGCCAGCACACCTGCAATTGGAATTGCAACGCTGCCTGATTGATAGGCAGATGAGAATGCAGAGAACTTACCGATAAATACGGAGGTCATTGGAATTCCAGCAAAAGCTAGGAGGAAGAATGCGAAAGTGCTTGCAACTATTGGTGAACGCTTTCCAAGCCCACTCCAGCGATTGAGGTCAGTGACCTCGCCTGCTGAATCTCGCACCAAGGTAACAATGGCAAATGCTCCAACTGTCGCGATTCCATAGACAAAGAGATAGAAGATCGACGCATCCAGTCCTGATTTGCTCAACGCAATTACGCCAGAGAGCAAGAAGCCGGCATGTGCAATCGATGAATATGCGAGCATGCGCTTGGCATCACGTTGTGCTACCGCAACCAGCGATCCAAAGACCATGGTGGCAATTGCGATAACAATCATCACTGGACGCCACTGCCACTCTGCATTCGCGAGGGCTACATAGAAGAGGCGAAGAATTGCACCGAATGCAGCGACCTTTGTTGCTGCCGCCATAAATGCAGTTATTGCCGTTGGTGCACCTTGATATACGTCAGGGGTCCAAGAATGGAATGGAAATGCGCTGACCTTAAATAACAGTCCAATAGATATTAATGAGATTCCGAGTAAGAGGAATACATCGTTTCCGGCACCACCTGTGACTGCAGCTTGGATGCCAGCAAAGGTAAGCGATGATGAGTATCCGTAAAGAAATGCAGCGCCAAAAAGGAAGAATGCAGAGGAGAAAGCGCCGAGTAAGAAGTACTTCAGCGCTGCTTCTTGTGATGCGAGGCGGCGGTAACGTGAAAGGCCGGCCATCAAATAGAGCGGAAGTGAGAGCATCTCAAGAGCGACAAAGAGCGTGATGAGATCGCTTGCAATTGGGAAGAGCAACATTCCTGCGACAGCGAAGAGAGTAAGTGGAAAGACTTCAGTCGTGCGAATTCGTGCTTGATGTGATTCGCGTTCTTCCTGTGATCCTGGGACAGCAGCAGCTGCAGCGGTGAAGTTATCTTGGTCAGCTATTAAGAAAAATGAAATCAGCGCAATAATTAAGATTGAACCTTGCAGCAAGACACCTGCACCATCAAAGGTAACAGCGCCCATTGCGGCAGTGGCCGAAGACTTTCCATGAACACGAACCAACTGCGCAAATGCAATCACGATTGTTGCAATCGCTACAAATAGTTGGGCGGTTGGGCGAATAGCCGATGCCACAAATGCTTCGATAAGAACACCGATAAGTGCCCCCGCGAGGACAATCAGAATCGGCGCTAAGAGCGCATATTCAAGTACGGGCGCTGTAAATGTCATTTACTTACCTGCATTCTCTGTTGGAGCTGGATCTGAAAATCCTGCTGACTCAATTACATGAGCTGATGCTGGATTAATAATGTTGAGAAGTGGTGAAGGGTAAAAACCAAATGCGACAATCACTGCCACAACTGGTGCTATCGCGATTTTTTCGCGCAGGTTGAGATCTGGTAGATCTTCATTGCCGGGAGTTGTTGGACCATGCAACGCTTTCTGAACAGGAATCAAGATATATAGAGCGGCGAGAACGATTCCGAGTGTCGCAATCAGAGCTGCGACTGGATAGCGAGTGTAGGTACCAACAAGCACCAAGAATTCAGAGACGAAACTTGCAAGACCTGGAAGGGCGAGCGATGACATTCCAGCGATGAAGAACATCCATGCCATCACTGGAGTTACCCGCTGCAATCCTCCAAAGTCAGCGATTGTCGATGAACCGCGACGAGCAATCATCCAACCACCGACCATCAAAAGTGCCGCGGTAGAGAAACCGTGGTTAAACATATAGAAGGTCGCACCTGATTGACCTTGCGATGTCATCGAGAAAATTCCCAGGGTAATAAATCCAAAGTGAGAGATTGATGTGTAGGCAATCAATCGCTTGAGGTCTCTAGCGCGAATAGCCAAAAATGCGCCGTAGATAATCGAAGTAACTGAGAAGACGATAATCATTGGAGTAAAGGTCTTGCTTGCATCTGGAAAGATCGTGATGCAGAAGCGAATCATTCCGAAGGTACCGATTTTATCGAGTACGCCGAGCAAGAGAATTGAGGTGCCAGGTGAACCCGCCTTTGCAGCATCTGGAAGCCAGGTATGGAGCGGCCAGAGCGGTGCCTTAATCGCGAATGCGATAAAGAATCCAAGGAATAGGAAGTCCTGCGTTGTCGAACTCATCACTGCATGTAGACCGGAGAGTTCGGTGATATCAAAGCTTGCATGTCCGGCGCCACTTGAGATGACATAAACGCCGATAACAGCTGCCAACATCAAGAGTCCGCCGAAGAGGCCGTACATCAAGAATTTAACGGCTGCCGCTGCGCGTTCTCCGGTGCCGTAGCCACCGATAAGGAAGTAGACCGGAATCAAGATCGCTTCAAAGAGGACGTAGAAGAGGAAGAGGTCTGTTGCCGCAAAGACTCCAATAATCATCGTCTCTAGAACCAAGATGAGAATATAGAAAACTTTTACCGACCAACGGCCACCTTCGGATTCATTCCAACCTGCAAGAATGACAAGCGGTGTAAGTACAACTGACATCAAAATCAAGACAAGCGCCAAGCCATCTACACCGAGCGAGAAGTTAATTGCAAAGGATGGAATCCACTTATTCTTCTGCACAAATTGCATTGCAGTATCGGCGGCAACAAATTGAGTTGTGATGTAGATGCCAAAAAATGCAGTGAGAAGAGTTGAGGCAAGGGCAGCCTGCTTAATGCGCACTACATTCTCGTTTGGAAGAGCAGCTACCAAAAGTGCTCCTACGAGTGGCAGTAGAGCAAGTATCAATATTGGACTCATTGTGTGACCACCCAAATTCCAAGTAAGAGAGCTATCGAACCGAGAAGAATCAACGCTGCATAGCTACGTGCAAATCCGGTCTGTGAATTTCGAAGTGTCGAGCCAGAGCCGATTGTCATGCCGCCAACTCCGCGGACCGCACCATCAATAACGTTCGCTTCAACTTGTTCAGCAATCTCAGTGAGAACAATTCCTGGACGCATAAATATCGCCTCATTGAAGGCATCCTGTCCAAGATCCTTACGGACAAAGCGAGTAAGTGCTGAGACATTCTCTGGCGCAACCTTTTCCACATCTGCCATCTGGTACTTCATTACCGCAACCGCAACACCGATGGCGACAACTAAGAGCGCAAGTCCAGAGACGACAAGTGGGGCAAGAAGTGCTTTCTCTTCACCGGTATGTTCACCAACGATTGGTGAGAGCCAATTTACGAGTGAATGTCCGCGAGTGAAGAGGAAACCAGTTGTTACAGAACCGATAGAGAGAATTGCAATTGGTACCCACATCAACGCTGGTGACTCATGTGGATGAGCATCATCATCCCAGCGAGATCTACTTGTAAATGTAAGAATCATGACGCGAGACATATAGAAAGCGGTAATTGCAGCACCGAGCAGTGCGACCGAACCGAGGATGATTCCCTTTACGCCTCCCGCATTAAAAGCAGTCTCAATAATTGCATCCTTGGAGTAGAAACCTGCAAATGGCGGAACTCCAATAATGGCAAGGTATCCGAGGCCAAAGGTCGCAAAGGTAATTGGCATAAATTTACGAAGGTTTCCAAACTTTCGCATATTTACTTCATCATTCATGCCATGCATTACAGAACCTGCTCCGAGGAACATGCTCGCTTTAAAGAAACCGTGCGTCAATAAATGCATAATCGCAAAGGCATAACCAGCCGGACCAAGGCCCGCACCTAGAACCATGTAACCGATTTGGGACATGGTCGAAGCGGCAAGCGCCTTCTTAATGTCATCTTTTGCAGTACCGATGAGAGCACCAAAAATCAATGTAATCGCACCGACGATTACAACAAGAAGCTGTGCTGTTGGCGCAAGATCAAAAATAAAGTGTGAACGCACGATGAGATAGACACCTGCAGTCACCATGGTTGCCGCGTGAATCAGCGCCGAGACTGGTGTTGGTCCAGCCATCGCATCGCCGAGCCATGCCTGCAATGGGAATTGCGCAGATTTACCGGTAGCTGCAACGAGCAACATGATTCCAATTGCAGTTAAAGCACCTTGTGAAGCGTGCGGTGCCGCATCGGCGATTCCAGAAAATGATGTTGTTCCTAGCGTTGCAAATGCGATCATGATGGCGAAGGAAAGTCCCATATCGCCAACGCGGTTCATGATGAATGCCTTCTTTGATGCAGTGGCATAAGCCGGCTTCTGATTCCAGAATCCAATAAGGAGGTAAGAGGCAAGGCCCACGCCTTCCCAACCAACGTATAGGTTGAGATAA
>CAJBMC010000020.1 GCA_903954055.1 uncultured Actinomycetes bacterium
AGTTCGATAGCGATCTTGCGTAGATCATCTCCCGAGATTCCATCAGGGAGGTGACCACCGATAAATTTTGTTTCACCGATAAGAACTGAGGTAGCGGCAAGTTGCTCAACGCTGGCGAATGCTTGTGCAGAACGAACCGCGGCGAGTTCCTTCTCGATCTCCTTAATTTTGTCGAGCAAACCCTGAATTCGTTCCGGTAACTCTTCGGTTCGAGCACCCTTGATAATCTCAGTGAGTGAATTCAACAAAATATGTTCGCGCGCTAGGAAGCTATATGCATCTGCACCGACCAGAGCTTCGACGCGACGAACACCGGCGCCAATCGATGATTCGCCGATAAGTTTGACCACACCGAGTTGACCAGAATTTGATACGTGGGTTCCGCCACAGAGTTCGCGAGCCCAATCTCCGACACTGACCACGCGGACCTGATCGCCGTACTTCTCGCCGAAGAGCGCCATCGCCCCGATTTTCTTAGCCGCATCTTGCGTCATAACTTCGGCAGTAATGGCCATATTGTTGAGCAAGAGTGCATTGACGCGACCTTCTACATCGCTTAAAACACCTGCTGATACTGCGCCAGTCGATGGGAAATCAAAACGGAAACGCCCTGGGGAGTTCTCCGAACCTGCCTGAGTCGCCGTCTCTCCCAAAATTTCGCGGAAAGCTTTATGGACCATATGGGTAGCAGTATGTGCTCGAGAGATCGCGTTACGACGCTCGACATCAATTACCGCATGGCCAGCAAGACCAACTGAAACTTCGCCGGAGAGAACCCGTCCGCGGTGAACAGAGAGACCCTTCACTGGAGATTGGACATCAGCGATATCAATTACTGCGCCATTAGCAAGAGTGATTCGACCACCATCAGCTAACTGACCTCCGCCTTCAGCATAGAAAGGTGTTGCATCGAGAATTACTTCGACATCATCGCCTTCGAAGGCACTTGATACTGCAACTCCATCCACCAAGATTCCGTTTACTGTCGCCTCGGATTCAGTATGTGTATAGCCAATAAAATTGGTAACACCCTTGGCATCAGCAATCTTTCGATACTCCGTCAAATCTGTGTGGCCACTCTTCTTCGCCTTTGCGTCGGCCTTAGCGCGATCGCGCTGCTCCTTCATGAGGCGTCGGAAGCCATCTTCATCAACTTCAAGGCCCTCTTCGCGAGCCATTTCAAGGGTTAAATCGAATGGGAAGCCATAGGTATCGTGAAGTTTGAAGACTTCATCTCCAGGCAAAATGCTCTTCTTCTCACTCTTTAACTGCGTTGAAGCAAGGTCAAAGATCTGAGTTCCACTCTTCAGCGTTTGCAAGAAAGATTCTTCTTCAGACACTGCTACTGCAAGGATTCGACTGGTATCTGCAACAAGTTCTGGATACTGCGGTCCCATCGCTCCAATCGCAGCCTGAGTGAGCTCAGACATAATGGCATCGTTTGTACCGAGCAGGCGCATGTTGCGAATAGTGCGACGCATCATTCGTCGTAGAACATAACCGCGACCTTCATTGCCTGGAGTAACACCATCTCCGATAAGCATCGCTGCGGTGCGTGCATGGTCGGCGATGACACGTAACGAAACATCAGATTTTTCAGAAGCGCCATATTTCACTCCAGAGAGATCCATCGCTTTGGTAAGAATCTGCATAGTGGTATCAATTTCGTAAATATTTTCAACGCCTTGCAATAGCGCAGCTGCCCGCTCGAGGCCTAAGCCAGTATCAATACTCTTCGCTGGCAACTCGCCAAGAATGGGATAACCATCTTTACCGCCGCCAGCTCCACGCTCATTCTGCATAAAGACGAGGTTCCAAATTTCCAAGTATCGATTCTCATCAGCGATTGGACCACCATCGCGACCATAGGCGGGTCCGCGATCGAAGTAAATTTCAGAGCAAGGACCGCACGGTCCAGGAACGCCCATCGACCAGAAATTATCGGCCATATCGCGACGCTGGATTCGCTCCTTAGGAATTCCAATCTTCTTATGCCAAATATCTTCCGCTTCATCATCGTCGAGATAGACCGTGACCCAGAGCTTCTCTTCCGGAAATCCATATCCACCATCAGCGATTGGTTTTGTGAGTAACTCCCAAGCAAGAGCGATTGCGCCTTCTTTAAAGTAATTTCCGAATGAGAAATTTCCACACATCTGAAAGAAAGAGGCATGGCGGGTGGTCTTTCCGACTTCATCAATATCGAGCGTGCGAACACATTTCTGCACAGAGGTGGCACGGTCGAATGGCGGTTTTACCTCACCGAGGAAATATGGCTTAAATGGAACCATCCCTGCATTAACGAGGAGAAGATTGGGATCATCGGCGATCAGGGAGGCCGAAGGAACAACAGTGTGGTTGAGCCCTAAAGAGTTTTCCGATTCAAAGAAGCGAAGCCAACGAGAGCGAATTTCAGCAGATTGCACAGTGAGAACTACTCAGCTTTCTTTTTAGCTTTACGTCCCTTGCTTATCTGAGCCGCACTCAGAAGCGCACCAGCCACTTTGACTGCAGGACCGTTCTTCTCCATAAAACCTGTTGTCGCCTCAGTAACTTTGCTCGTTACCTCTTCAACATTCTTAGTGATACGGGCAAAACTTTCTAACGGGCTATTAATCAACTCAAGTGTGCGAGTCGACTCTTCTAGCAAAGGTGTTGTGTCATCGGTCAGAGCCTTGAGGCTCTTTGATGCCTCATCGACGAGCTTTCCAACTCGGATGACTACATAGGCAATCGCCACCGCAATAATCAGTAGACCGACTGCTGCGATTATCGTTGCAATTCCACCTGGACCCATGTTGTTAGCCTACCGTTTCTCGTTACTTAACTGGCGCTTTTTCCGGGACCCAATCGATACCAGCTTCCTTACGTTGTGCTGGAGTGATTGGTGTTGGAGCCCCAGTTAATGGATCTCCACCGCTTGCCGTCTTCGGGAAGGCAATAACTTCACGAATTGAATCCGAATTGGTGAGAAGTGCGCAGACCCGATCAAGACCAAGTGCGATTCCACCGTGAGGTGGTGGGCCATAGTTAAAGGCCTCAAGCAAGAATCCAAATTTGCTCTGCGCCTCTTCATCCGTCAAACCAATGACAGAGAAGACATCCTTCTGAATATTGCGGTCATGGATACGGATGGATCCACCACCGAGTTCAGTTCCATTAAGGACGATGTCATAGGCGTAGGCGAGGGCTGATGCTGGATCGCTCTTAAAGGTCTTTGCAAATTCCGGCTTTGGACCGGTAAATGGATGATGTACCGCAGTCCATCCACCGTTATCGGTTGGTTCAAACATAGGCGCATCAACAACCCAAAGGAACTCCCATTGGCCATCTGCAATCAAGCCACAACGCTTACCGATCTCAAGACGAGCAGCTCCCAATAGTTGCTGTGATGCACTTTGTTCTCCAGCAGCAAAGAAGATCGCATCGCCGGACTTTGCTCCCACTAGGGCAGCAATTCCAGCTGATTCACTCTCTGAAATATTTTTCGATACCGGTCCACCGAGGGTTCCATCTTCATTAACGAGAATGTAAGCGATTCCCTTTGCTCCTCGAGCCTTTGCCCAATCTTGCCATGCATCAAGTTCACGACGTGGGGTTGATGCTCCACCAGGCATAACAACAGCACCAACATATGGTGCCTGGAAGACGCGGAATGGAGTCTCCTTAAAGTAATCAGTAACTTCTACTAACTCATAGCCGAAACGAAGGTCGGGCTTGTCGGAACCGTATTTATCCATTGCATCTGCATAGGTCATATGTCGAATTGGAGTTGGAATCTCATACCCCACTGATTCGCGCCAAATCTTTACCAGAATTTCCTCTGCAACGGCGAGAATATCTGCTTGATCGATAAAGGACATTTCGATATCGAGTTGAGTAAATTCCGGTTGGCGATCAGCTCGGAAATCTTCATCACGGAAACAACGTGCAATCTGGTAGTAACGCTCCATTCCCGCGACCATCAGCAACTGCTTAAAGAGCTGAGGTGATTGAGGGAGCGCATACCAACTACCAGGCTGAAGTCGAACTGGAACTAAGAAGTCGCGCGCTCCTTCTGGTGTAGAACGAGTGAGATAAGGAGTTTCAATCTCATGAAAATCTAGCTCCTCCATAACGCGACGAATCGCTGACGTTACCCGAGAACGAAGTCGTAAATTTGCCGCCGGACGCTCACGGCGAAGGTCCAGGTAGCGGTAACGAAGGCGAACTTCTTCACTAATCTCTGCATCAGAGCCAGTATCGATTGGGAATGGAAGCGGTGCGGATTCGCTGAGGACAACAACTTCCTCAGCCACTATCTCGATCTCACCGGTGGGAATATTTGAATTCTCATTTCCTGTCGGGCGCATACGAACTACGCCCTTAATCTGCAAACACCACTCAGCGCGAAGTGAACCAGCGAGTGCTTCATCGCTAATGACAACCTGCACCGACCCAGTACCATCGCGAAGATCGATAAAGGCGACCCCACCATGATCTCGACGACGAGAGACCCACCCTGCCAGTGAGACAGTCGAACCTGCATCGCCTGCGCGCAACGCGCCTGCATCATGTGTACGTAACATCGATATTTTCGCCTTTAAAGTAAGTTGGAGCGCTCTTCGGCCTTACGCCTCAAGCACCTTCTGCAAGTCACCAATCTTAACGGAGATTGAGCTCCCATCGCTCATACGTTTGAGTTCGACCGAGCCACTATCGCGCTCGGATTCGCCAATAACTGCGACAAATCGCGCACCACTCTTATCGGCGCCTTTCATTGCGCCTTTGAGCGAACGGTCACCGAAGGCAATCTCAACTGCGAAACCCTTCATCCGAACTTCAGCTGCAACCGAGAGGGCGAATGATTTCATCTCCTCCCCCAATGGAATGATAAAGAGATCAGATGTGAAATCGTCGACCGGCAAAGTGTTCTCTGCGATCGCAGCAAGAAGTGCGCGATCTACTCCAAGACCAAATCCGATTCCGGAGAGAGCCTGACCGCCGAGAACTTCCATCAGCCCGTCATAACGGCCACCGCCGCCGATACCGCTCTGGGCACCAAGATCGTCATGTACAAATTCGAAAGTTGTTCCGGTGTAGTAATCGAGCCCGCGGACCATACGCTTATTAACGACATAAGAGATATTGAGTGCATCGAGATAGCTTTTGACCTTCTCGAAATGATCCTTTGAATATTCCGAAAGGTAATCCATCAAAATTGGAGCATCCTTCATCGCGTTCTTAATTTCAGGGCGCTTATCATCAAAGATTCGAAGTGGATTGATTTCAGCGCGATTACGAGTGGCCTCATCGAGATCGAGCTTGCTCACGAATTTCATCAGATCTACCCGATGTGCCGCGCGAGAGGCAGCATCACCAAGGGATGTAATCTCTAACCGATAATTTTTCAGCCCGAGATTTTTAAATCCTTGATCTGCAATTGCGATTACCTCTGCATCCAATGCTGGATCATCGATTCCAATCGCTTCGATTCCAACTTGATAGAACTGACGATAGCGTCCAGCTTGGGGGCGTTCTGCTCGAAAGAATTGTCCGGAGTACCAGACCTTGACCGGGAGTTGGCCACGATCCAGATTTGATTCGATAACCGCGCGCATGACGCCAGCTGTACCTTCAGGTCTCAAGGTAATCGAACGGCCACCTCGATCCTCAAAGGTATACATCTCCTTGGTGACGACATCGGTAGATTCGCCGACTCCACGATTGAAGAGGGAGGTGTCTTCAAATACCGGTAGCTCCATTAACTGGTAGCCAGCTCGCTTGGCAGGTGTTATCAACTGTTCGCGGACCCATTCGAAGGCGCGAGACTCTGGTGGAAGATATTCGCGCACGCCCTTAGGTGCAGCGAGCTTCTCAAACTTCATCGATAGACCTTCATGACGCTAATTCTTTCAGATAAGGATTGTTTTTTCGCTCATATTTAATGGTGGTCTCACCGTAATGCCCAGGGAGAACGCGAATCTCATCATCTAAGGTCAAAACCTTCTTCGTTAATGTATTTCTCATATCGCTCGCGCTCCCAGTGGGTAGGTCGGTTCGACCTATGGAGCCCTGAAAGAGAACATCACCAGATATGAGCACCTCGCCATTAATCAAATACATCAAGGAACCTCGGGTATGTCCAGGGGCATGAATGGCTCGAATTGTTAAACCAAGAAGATCTAATTGCGAACCATCTTTGAGCGCTTCGACTTTTCGCGGTTCAGAAAATGACATCCCTTTGAGTTGCTCTACAAATTGAGCGCCATGAATTCCAGCCGGGTCTGCGATAAACCTTCGATCTTCAGAGTGGATGTAGGTAGGAATGTCATACCCATCGGCCAATGGCTTAATTGAGAATGTGTGGTCTAAATGTCCATGGGTGAGAAGTGCAGCAACAGGCTTTAAACCTTCTTCAGAGACAATCAACTCAATCTCAGCGCTGATGTCAGTCATTCCAGGGTCAACGATGATGCACTCCCCGCCTTTTTCAGCCGCTATTACCCAGCAATTGGTATCGAACATCGGTGCTACAAAGGAACGAACGAGCATAAGCGAGGCCTTCCGTGAGCGTGCGATTTACGGCGCTGAAGAGGACAGGGTACCTTTTACTCACTACAACCGCTCTTAACGAAGGCCGCATTGGCCAACGCGCTGAAAGGGATCCACCATGACTCAAGCACATACTCCATCCGAAATCGCTAAAGCCGCTCAATCACATATCAGCGCAGCTTCTGCTCTCATCGGAGATCCCGCTCAATTCGGTCGCGTTGCAGAAGATGGCACCGTTTATGTTCGTACCCCGCAGGGCGAAAAGGCGGTCGGTTCATATCCAGGTAAGACAGCGGAAGAAGCTCTCTCATATTTTGTCCGCAAATTTGAAGCGCTAGCTTCAGAGGTTGCGCTCACCGCTGCCCGTGTCACAAGTGGTGCGATGGTTCCACAGGATGCCTACGAAGCGGTTAAGAAGTTGCGTACACAGGTCTCCGAACTCAATGGCGTCGGCGATCTCGCTGCGCTCGCTGCTTCCGTTGAGCAGATTGAGCCGTTGATCGAAGGCCATCGTGAAGCATATGAAGCGAAGAAGGCGGAAGAAGCCGCTGCAAAGGCTGCTCGTCGGGAACAAATTTTGATTGAAAAAGAGAAGATTGTTGCTGAGGCAGAATCTCTCGCACTCTCTGAATCATGGAAGGCAACTGGTGACCGCCTCAAGGTTCTCCTCGATGAGTGGAAGGCTGCACCTCGCCTCGATAAGAAGAGCGATGGAGATTTCTGGAAGAGATTCTCAGCATCCCGTAATAAGTTTGATAAGCGTCGTCGCGCACACTTTGCTGCTCTCGAAGCGACTTCATCGGTCGTTGCATCTGCAAAAGAGGCCATCGTTTCCGAAGCAGAGAAATTGGCTACCAGCACCGATTGGGTGGCTACCGCTCGCCGATTCAAGGCGTTGATGGATCAGTGGAAGGCAGCTGGACGCGGCAAGAAAAATGACGATACCAAGTTGTGGAACCGCTTTAAGGCAGCCCAGGATCAATTCTTTGCTGCTAAGAATGCAGATCTCGAAAAGCGTGAGGTGAGCATGTCCGCCAACCTCATCAAGCGCGAAGAATTGCTTCCTAAATTTGAAGCGCTGATTCCATTTACTGATGTCAAGGTTGCAAAGGCAGCTTTCCGCGAGCTGATGAACGAGTGGAGCAAGATTGGTATCACCAATCGCGATAAGCGTGCTTCACTAGATGCTCGCCTTGCGAGCGTTGAAGATGCAATCAAGACCGCGGAGGCCGAACTCTGGCGCAAATCAGATCCTGCGGCGAAGGCACGAGCTGCCGATGTCGTTGCGCAGCTCTCTGAATCAATCGCGAATTATGAGAAGGCTGCTGCCAAAGCACA
>CAJBMC010000021.1 GCA_903954055.1 uncultured Actinomycetes bacterium
AGTTACCTTCGCCCTCACATCATTTACCATCACCTACAATTCAAATGGTGGCGGAACAGCACCGGCTCCGGTAAACGCAAATTACAATATCCAGATAGCCCTTAATTCTGGAAGCACCCTAGCTAAATCTGGCTATAACTTCGGTGGTTGGCTCATCGGTGGAAATATCTACGATGGTTTGGAAACTTACACAGTCACGAGTTCATTGACCGCATTAGCTGTGTGGAATGAAGCGACTTACGTCATCTCCTATGAGGGTAATGGTGGTGACGGTGGCCAGGCCCCTGGAAGTTACACCACTGGTGATATAGCGACTGTAGTTGCCGATGGTTCTGGATTTTCAAAAGCTGGTTACACATTTGGTGCGTGGACCAGCGTTCGCGATGATGCCTCAACTATTGTCGCGACATATTCCGGCACTTCCAATATTCTTCTTCACGCACTCTGGAATGTAATTGGTGTTGAATACACAATCACTTACTCAGGAAATGGGAACACATCCGGTACCGCGCCTGATTCAGCGACAGCAACAAGTTCAATCAATCTTGCGGCTAATGATGGATCACTTGCGAAGAGTGGTTACACATTCGGTGGGTGGAACACTCGTGCTGATGGAAGTGGACAAGGATATGCAGAAGGAGCCATCTTCCCGCTGGTAGCTGATTCAACCGTCTATGCAATCTGGACTCCAGTCAGTAGTGGTGGGGGCGGAGGTGGCGGAGGAGGGTCGGATCCTGTTATCACTAAGCCGATAGAAAAACCTGAGCCAGTCAAAGGCACTCAAGTTGTAAAGAAGGTTGTGATTTCAGTCGCCCGCATCATTCCTGCGACTAATGCACCAGCTACCGGAGTTCCTACCCAAAAGGTTCAGACTGGTGGCACAACTTCAACTAACGGAAATGTCATTGTTGTGAAGTCCAACTCGGAGTCAGAGATCTCAGTCAAGAGTTCATCTGACTCACCTAAGGCAGAGGTCAATGTCTCTGCAACTGTTTCTCCTTCAGTTCACGTTGAGCAAAGCGACTCAGGAGTTGTGGTGTCGACTACAAATGGTTGGACCGGACGTCTACAAGTAGCAGCGGTCACCACGACAGACAATGTCGAATCTGATAAGTCTTCGATTGAAATCGTAGTAAATCCAGATGCGGCCTCTAATCTACAGACCACTCCAAAGTCCTTACAAAATGCAAATGTTCAATGGAGCCCATCACCATCTCAGGTTGTGGGGTATGAGGTCGCTGTAAACGGAAATGTAGAATGTAAAACTGTTACGACTAGCTGTGTACTTCCCGTGGCAATTGGCCCAAAGAGCAAGGTTGAGGTCACTGCAATAGGTAATGACCAAACTACATCTTTACCTGTTATTGCTAGCGTCACAATTGAGAAGCCAATTCCTGCCATTGTTGTTAACTTTGCAACTAATTCAGCGACATTGTCGGCGACGGCAAAGGCTGAATTACGAGCAGTGGCAAAGGTAATTCAACAGACCGGCTATACATCACTAGTGGTTACCGGCCATACCGATTCGGTTGGAAAAGATCTGCTGAATCAGCCGCTTTCAACTGCACGAGCAAATTCAACATCTGCATACCTCACAAAGTTGTTGCCTGGAATCGATGTTTCACCAGCAGGCTTTAGTAAGAATGTGCCGGTCGCGAGCAATGTTTCAGCTATAGGAAAGGCTGCAAATAGAAGAGCGGAAGTATCTGTCCGCTAAGTAATTAGAAAAAGTAAAACCCCGTCTCGCCTCTCTTACTCAGAGAAGCAGGGCGGGGTTTTCTTTTGTTGCTACAACTTATGACGCTTCGGAGATCCGTGAAATTCCTCGACGTGACAAGATTGCAGCACGATCATCTTCAGAGAGTCCGCCCCAAATTCCATAGGGCTCTTGGATTGCTAGCGCGCGATCGCGGCAGAGTTGCAAGACTGGGCAAGAAGCACAGACTGCCTTCGCTGCATTTTCGCGATTACGGCGGCGAGGACCACGTTCTCCATCCGGATGGAAGAACATCTCTGGATCCATGCCGCGGCATGCGCCTTCGTACTGCCACTCCCACTCATCCGCTACGGGACGGGGTGCGATAGCTCGATCTGCATAGATGCTCATTGCCTACTCCTTGTATGGATTCGTTTCTCTGAGGCTTACAGGCTACAACCGTTTCATAAGTTGTTCAAGCCTTTTCGTGTCACAAGTTCTTCACCTCATCAGTTCCGTCCCAAATGTCCGATTTTCAACTGGTGAGGTGCGCCACCTTCCGCCATCCTTGCGCCATGACGATTCGCGCAGCAAAGGGTGAGGAAGAGCTCCTGACCGTCGCTGCCGTCGCAAGACGCCTCGGGGTAGCTCCAGCAACCCTTCGCACCTGGGATCGTCGCTACGGCCTCGGACCATCTACCCATGAGGCGGGAGAGCATCGCCGCTACTGTCCGGCAGATCTCTCAAAGTTGATGATGATGCGACGACTCATCAGCGCAGGTGTGGCGCCAAGTGATGCCGCTGAACAGGCGAAGAAATCAAAGGGCACAGTTAAACTCGAAAAAATTATCCGTGAATTTGAAGTTCGGGAAGATGTTGTCGCCGGTATTAAAAGAGCGTTAGAAGCATTTGATATCGCATTTGTAGAAGAGACTCTTCGCGCAGAATTAGATGAACATGGCGTAGAAGAGACATGGCACGAGATTATCGTTCCCGCACTTATTGAGATTGGCCTTGACTGGGAAGAGTCAGGTCAGGGAATTGAAATTGAACATGCATTCTCAGAGACCTTAAAGAAAATTTTCCGGGAGAGATCGAATGCATGTGAAGCTCCAGTCAATGGCCATCCGGTAGTACTTGCAGCAGTCGGTGAAGAACAGCATTCGCTTCCATTACATGCTCTCGAAGCTGCCCTCTGCGAACTTGGAATCAAGACACACTTCCTTGGCGCTCGCACGCCATTTGAGGCGGTCGCTGCAACAGTTTCCCGCCTTGCTCCACCTGCGGTCTTCTTATGGGCGCTACTTCCACATAATGCGCAGGTCGAGTTTTATCGCGAGCTGCCGATGGTGCGACCTGCACCGCGAATTGTCCTTGGTGGACCAGGATGGGACCCAGATGAGTGCACCGATGCTTCGCTGGTGATTGGTTTAGGCGCAGCCTGTGCGGAGATTCAGCGGGCGGTTGGACTCTAAGCCTCAGGCTAGAATTACGCACCGCACGAGGCGAAGGAGAGTAGATGACCATCGATTCCGAGAAGGTCGCGCTCCTAGGGCTGACCTATGACGATGTTCTTCTCTTGCCCGATGCATCTGAGGTCGTTCCTTCAGAGGTTAATACCTCAACCTGGTTAACTCGAAATATCTCGCTCGCGGTACCGCTGGTTTCATCAGCGATGGATACC
>CAJBMC010000022.1 GCA_903954055.1 uncultured Actinomycetes bacterium
AGCGCATCACGTGAGAGAAATTACTTCACTGCTGCTTGCAGCGCTGCAACACGATCGGTCTTCTCCCAGGTGAAATCCGAGAGCTCGCGACCGAAATGTCCATATGAAGCGGTCTGAGAGTAGATAGGTCGCAGAAGGTTGAGGTCACGAATAATCGCAGCAGGTCGAAGATCGAAGACCTGAGTAACAGCATCCTGAATCCTATTGATGGCGACACTCTCAGTTCCGAAAGTTTCTACAAATACTCCAACAGGCTGGGCCTTACCAATTGCGTATGCAACCTGCACTTCGCATCGCCGCGCCAAGCCTGCAGCGACAACATTTTTGGCAACCCAGCGCATCGCATACGCTGCTGATCGATCTACCTTTGATGGATCTTTTCCAGAGAAAGCTCCGCCGCCGTGGCGGGCCATTCCGCCGTACGTATCAACGATAATCTTTCGACCAGTAAGTCCAGCATCTCCCATTGGGCCACCAACAACGAAACGGCCAGTGGGATTGATCAAAGTGCGCAGATCCTTGCGTGGAAGGTCAATCTTTTCGAGGATTGGATCAATTACAAACTTAATCACTTCTGGGGTGAGCTGCTTGGCAACATCGACTTCCTCAGCATGTTGACTAGAGATAACGACGGTATCGATAGCAACCGCGCGGTCACCGTCATATTCGATCGTTACCTGAGTCTTACCATCGGGGCGAAGATAAGGTAAATGACCCGATTTGCGAACCTGAGAGAGCTGTTGTGAGAGTTGATGCGCTAAATAAATCGGAAGCGGCATCAACTCTTTTGTATCATCGCATGCATAGCCAAACATGAGCCCTTGATCGCCTGCTCCTTGAAGATCGAGTGGGTCACTTGCTGATGTCACTCGATGTTCGAAAGCATCATCGACACCCTGTGCAATATCTGGAGATTGCTGGCCGATTGAGATTGATACGCCGCAGCTATTTCCATCAAATCCCTTTACCGATGAGTCATATCCGATTCCGATGACGGTGTCACGAACGATACCCATAACATCGGCATATCCTGCAGTTGTTACTTCACCAGCAACGTGCACCTGACCAGTGGTAATGAGTGTTTCGACTGCGACGCGGCTCGAAGGATCCTGCGTCAAAAGTGAATCAAGGATCGCATCAGAAATCTGATCTGCAATCTTATCTGGATGACCTTCGGTTACTGATTCTGATGTGAAGAGGCGCTTAGACATTGGGCTAGCCTAACTTATCGATTGTTGGATTGCGTGATTGATAAGGCTGTAAGCGAGACTTTCTTTGCTCACATTCTCAAAACTTTGAATTATGCCGGTGCTATCAATAACGCTTCCGCTGGTGTGGGTAGAACCGAAGATGGCTCCCCCAGATACATCGTTGAGGTAAATCACATCCGCGCCCTTTTGGACCAATTTCTTATGAGCCAAATCAACCGCATTCTCAGAGGTCTCAGCTGCAAATGCAACAATTACTTGATGCAACTTAGTTGCAGATAGCACAGAGAGTAAATCCGGGTTCTCGACAAGTTCGATAGTTTGCAGCTCTGCCTTCTTAATTTTTTTAGCTGATGCTGCAGATGGGCGAGCATCAGAGACAGCGGCGCTCATAAAGAGAAAGTCTGTACTAGCAAATTTTCTTTCCAACGCAGCTGACATATCCGCGACAGATTCCACATCTATGCGGTCAATATTTGGATGGCTCGGAAGTGTGCTGTTAGCGATGATCAAAGTGACCTCTGCCCCACGGGCCCTTGCGACTTCAGCAATTGCAATACCCTGAATGCCAGTTGATCTATTTCCTATAAAACGTACCGGATCAACGGCCTCACGCGTGCCGCCGGCGGTTACGAGAACCCGCTTACCGATTAAGTCTTTCGGCAGAAGTGTTACTTCCGTGAATCTTGCGATGATCTCTGAGGTATCAGGAAATCTTCC
>CAJBMC010000023.1 GCA_903954055.1 uncultured Actinomycetes bacterium
GTCGGCAAAGGAGTCAGGTGTGACATTGAGAATTCCCATGACCAACATCGATTGAATCCTTAATTAATTAGAGCGATTGGTGATGAGACTGATAGCTTCGGCGCGCGTTGCTGGATCACGTAAGACTCCACGAACGGCAGATGTTGTTGTGCGCGCCTGTGATTTACGCACTCCCCGCATCGACATGCAGAGGTGTTCGCAATCGATAATGACAATGACTCCCATTGGTTTGAGAATTTCAACCATCGCATCAGCGATTTGGGTTGTGAGTCGCTCTTGTACCTGAGGGCGGCGAGCGTAGAGGTCAACAAGTCGTGCCACCTTTGAAAGACCGGTGATCTTTCCACTTGGGATATAACCCACATGTGCAACTCCATGAAAGGGAGTCAAGTGATGTTCGCAATGCGAGAAGACTTCGATATCGCGAATGATTACAAGTTCTTCATGTCCAATATCAAATGTAGTTGTTAGTACATCTTCTGGGCGTTGCCACAGTCCTTCAAAGTTCTCCTTGAATGCACGAGCAACGCGAGCCGGTGTCTCTTGCAATCCTTCGCGATCTGGATTTTCACCTAAAGCAAGCAGTAACTCACGTACAGCTCTCTCTGCGCGCTCCTGATCGTATGGCGCACTTGCGCGGCCATCTTCCGGGCTCATGGAGATAGAGCTGATATCGCTCACGACTCGGTTGCCTTCTTTACCCGACGTGCACGCTTCGGCTTACCTGAGTCATCTCCATCTTCAACCGGCGCAACTCTCTCGGTGAGTGCAACAGGTGGAATGTCAGATGGAATACGCGTCAAAGATCCAGTCCACTTTGGACGTTCTGGCCACATCACAACGCTGGAGAAGATTTCTGCAATCTCTTCCTTATTGATGGTCTCCTTCTCAAGCAGAACCACCACCATCGCATCAAGTGATTCACGGTTAGCGACCAAGATATCGAAGGCCTCTTGATGAGCGTTTCCGATCATCTTATGTATTTCGGTATCAATTGTTGCTGCAACAGACTCTGAATAATCACGTTGGTGTCCATACTCGCGACCGACAAATGGCTGTGAAGAATCAGCACCTAACTTGATTGCACCAATCGCTTCAGTCATTCCGTATTGAGTCACCATTGCACGAGCAAGCGCGGTCGCTTTCTCAATGTCATTGGATGCACCGGTTGATGGATCATGGAAAATTAACTCTTCTGCAGCGCGACCACCAAGTGAGTACGCCAATTGATCAAGTAACTGATTGCGAGTTGTGGAGTACTTATCTTCATCAGGTAAGACCATGGTGTAACCCAATGCGCGACCACGAGGCATGATCGTGACCTTATGAACCGGATCAGTATGTGGAAGTGCGCGAGCAACAAGTGCGTGGCCAGCTTCGTGATAGGCGGTGACTCGACGTTCTTCCTCTGACATTAAGCGAGTCTTTCGTTGTGGCCCTGCCATCACGCGATCGATTGCTTCATCAAGTTGAGGATTAGTGATGACCTTCTTGCCTTCACGTGCTGCGAGCAGCGCCGCTTCATTTAAAACATTTGCGAGATCTGCACCTGTGAAACCAGGAGTACGTCGTGCATATGCAACAAGATCTACCTCATCAGAGATTGGCTTATTCTTTGCGTGAACTTTGAGGATATCACCACGACCCTTGAGATCAGGTCGATCGACTGGAATCTGACGATCGAAACGACCCGGACGAAGTAAGGCCGGATCAAGAACATCTGGACGGTTTGTAGCTGCTATCAAAATGACCTGACCGTTTGCCTCAAAGCCATCCATCTCAACAAGTAGTTGGTTGAGCGTCTGCTCGCGCTCATCATGTCCGCCGCCCATACCTGTTCCACGTTGACGACCAACTGCATCAATTTCATCGACAAAGATGATTGCTGGAGCATTTGCTTTTGCCTGCGCGAAGAGATCGCGGACGCGCGCAGCACCAACACCGACAAACATTTCGACAAAGTCAGAGCCAGAGATTGAATAGAAAGGAACTTTCGCTTCACCTGCAACAGCGCGAGCTAAGAGAGTCTTACCTGTTCCTGGAGGACCAAAGAGCAGAACGCCCTTTGGAATCTTTGCGCCCAGCAATTGGTACTTCGTTGGATCGGAGAGAAAGTCTTTAATCTCTTCAAGCTCGCCAATCGCCTCATCTGCTCCTGCAACATCGGCAAAGGTATTTTGGGGAACATCAGGGTTCTGCAACTTAGCACGTGATTTTCCAAAGCTAAAGACTCGATTTCCGCCTTGCGCATTGCTCATCATTAAGAAGAGCAAGAATCCGATGACAAGGATTGGACCAAATGAGAAGAGCAGCGACATGAATAGTGATTGCGTAGGTACATCGACATTCCAACCCTTTACCGGTGGATTTGCCGTCAGCGCATCAACCAGAGTTGGCTCTTGGCGAATGACATAAGAGGCTTCGACTTTTGTTGCACCCTTAATTGTCTTGCCTGCTTTGAGAATTAATTGAATCTTTTGATCTTTATCAATTAAGAGTGCGGACTCAACATCTGATTTCGCAATCGCATCAAGGGCTTGCGATGTTTTAATTACGGTATATCGATTAGCGGCGCTTGTGATCTGGCCGAAAATTGAAACTGCGAAAATCGCAACGATGATCCAGAAGAGTGGTCCACGGAAAATCTTCTGTGACCGGGTCTTTGGATCGCTCTTTCCGGCAGGCTTCTGCTGCTTAGCGGGTGTGAGCTTCTTCAATGGATTAGTCAATTTCTTCTTCTCGTTTGTCATAAATTCCTATGCCAATCGCTTATTCGTACATGTGCTTAGCAAGCACACCAATGAAAGAGAGGTTGCGGTACTTCTCATCGAAATCGAGACCGTAACCGACGACGAAATCCTTTGGAATGTCGAAGCCGACGTACTTCACATCTACTTCAACCTTTGCCGCTTCTGGCTTGCGCAAGATTGTAAGAATCTGAACATTTGCTGCGCCACGAGATTCAAGATTTGCCTTGAGCCATGAAAGTGTCAACCCGGTATCGACGATATCTTCGACGATCAAAACATTGCGTCCGGTGATATCGCGATCTAAATCTTTTAAAATTCGTACGACGCCAGATGATTTAGTGCCCGACCCATATGACGAAACTGCCATCCAATCCATTTCAATATGAGATTGCATTGCGCGAGTGAGATCTGCCATCGCCATGATTGCGCCTTTGAGAACGCCAACGAGCAAGAGATCCTTACCTTTGTAATCTGCATCAACCTGAGCTGCTAACTCTGCAACGCGCGCCTTGAGTTGTTCTTCTGTTGCGATTACGCGCTCTACATCGGTTCCAACTGCTGCAAGATCCACCGGTACGCTCCTAAAGGTCGAGTCGGCAGGAACCTTCCCTACCGCGAGAGGGACAGTCTGCCCGAAATACGCTCAACCTTCACACCGCCAGCCAAGCTCACCGCCCCTTGGCCTTTCCACGCATAAATAAGGGCATCGATCGCCCCAATCTGCTCGTAGGTCAGTTGGCCAGGGGTGGCGCCAGCCTCGAGGGCGGCGATTCGAATAATGCGAGTGCGGATCGCTTTCGGCAGAGCGGCGAGGCGATCACAATCTAGATCCGAGGCGAGATCCGAAGCCTCATCGGCCGCCCATTGATCGAGGGCATCTGCATCATCTCGAAGCAGGGCCGCGGTTCGGACAAGTGCCCGAGAGATTCCTGGATCTAAATGTTCTTCTAAATATGGAATGACTTCTCTACGCACTCGAACTCTCGTGAATTCGGTATTGAGATTATGTGGATCGCTCCAATAATCGATATTCCATTCCTTACATGCAGCTTCCGTCTCTCCCCGAGTGATTGCAAGAAATGGGCGAAGGTAAATTCCATTCTCTGCCGCCATCCCAGAAAGTGAACGCGCACCAGAGCCACGGGCTAAACCAAGTAAAACAGTCTCGGCTTGATCATCGCGAGTATGCCCTAAGAAGACTTTGACTGCCTTCGTCTCTTGAGCGCTCTCATTAAGAGCTTGATAGCGTGCATCACGAGCGCCACTTTCGATGCCGGACTCAGTAGTGACCACAACTTCTTTAATAAGGACTTGACCATAACCTAGCTCTTTCAGTTGTTTACTTACCTTCTCTGCCTGCAACTTTGAATTCGCTTGCAGTTGATGATCTACTGTTACCGCGATTGGGTTAAGTACAAAGTTTTTCGCTTCAATCAATAATGCGCTGGCAAGTGCCATTGAATCTGCGCCACCAGAGACAGCGACTAGAAAAGTATCACCAGCTTCGAGCGACTCTAGAAATGGTCGCACTGCGCTACGTAAAGCGACGGTTGCATCAACCATCTTTTAAACTCGACCACCAAATGGCATCAAGCCCTTTACTGAATAAATACTTGAATAGAGAAGCCCTGCATTTTTGGAATTTGCCTCCCACATCATTCCATTACCGGCATAAATTGTGATGTGGTGAATAGTTGAGATTGTTCCCTTGTAAGAATAGAAGAGTAAGTCACCTGGCTGCAGCGCTGTTAGTGGAACGTGATAGGTATAACCAGCGTATAACGCTGAGTTGAGGCGATCCCAGTTTGGCCAATTTAATCCAGCTGCGCGA
>CAJBMC010000024.1 GCA_903954055.1 uncultured Actinomycetes bacterium
GCAGGTGCAGGATTTTGTCGGCGAGACAATCTCTGCTTATGTGCGTGCTGCAACTTCAGAGAAGTACGCTGAAGATTGGAACCTCGCAGATCTTTGGACTGCGCTTAAATTAATTTATCCAATCTCATTCACTGTTGAAGAACTCCTCGCAGAAATCGGTGGGGCAGCATCGCTCGAAGTCGAATTCTTAGAAGAGCGAATTCTTGCCGATGCGCGCAAGGCCTATGAGGCGCGCGAAGCGGAGCTCACTCCGGAAGTCCTTCGCGAACTTGAGCGCAAGGTCTTGCTCTCTGTCCTTGATCGTAGATGGCGTGAACATCTCTACGAGATGGATTATCTACAAGAGGGAATCGGACTTCGTGCGATGGCACAACGTGATCCGCTCGTCGAATATCAGCGCGAAGGTTACGAACTCTTTGCCGCAATGATGGATGCAATCAAAGAAGAAATTGGAAGCCTCGTATTTAATGTCGAGGTAACAATTGAGGGTGATGGCAGCAGCATTCAAGCAAAGGGCGTTGATACAAAGCCGGTAGAAACTCTTCCGCTGAAGTACACAGCAGCAGATGAAAATGGCGTTGTAACTTCCGGAGATGTTTCCCGCAATAGCCAATGCCCTTGTGGTTCAGGAAAGAAATTTAAGCGTTGCCACGGCGCCGCTTAAAAAACTTACTTCATTAATTGCAGCGATGTGCAGAGCCATCTGCCATTGATGCCCTCCGCTCTGATCACCATCGGTCTTAGTCGATCCCCAAAGCGAGTTGTGATTACGGATTCGCAGATTCCATCGAGCGGCATATCTTGGTGAATCTTGCGGATCTTCCCAATCTCTCGCTCACGCCCCGCCTTTAATTGAAGGTCGCGGTAAATAACATGGTGGCATCGATTGGCGAGCTGGGCAGGTTGACGCCGTCCAGCAAAGATCTCTAAGGCATTCATGGCAAAGCTCATCGTCCATGCACGAATATCAGGTAGTTCAGTTGCCGATGTAGGAAGTGGGCGATCGTCCTCGTCAAAATATTCGCCAAATGTTGTCGGAGTCGTGAAGAGCAGCGCCTCTTGTCTCTGTGCAATCGGAATAGGCGTCAGAAATAGGTCAAGAGTTGGATGGTTCCATAAGTCTCGAGAGGTAGTACTTGATACCAGCTTGATGGGGGAGTCAGAGTAAGAAATTGTCATGGCGTCATACTCGCTATCTTGAAATAGCGGCACATCAGCCAAAAGTCTGATTTATTTTTGGGCTCTCTGTGGTTGTGGAAAAGCAAGCTAGAGATTTCACTCTACAAAGTACCTTCCGGCACATGCAGAATAACCTTCAGAAGAAATCGCAGACTCGAATGATTGTTGCAACCTCACTCTTTGCAATCTCAATATTTGCATCATTTCTTATCTCATATACCTCAAATATCGGCGAGAAATATTGGGTACTCACCCGGCCCCTCGCTAAAGGTGTACAGATTAATTCAAGCGACCTTGCCTTAGTGAAGGCAAAGCTTGACTCCACGATTACCGTTTATGCATCAGAGGCATCAACAGTTGTCGGAGCGATTACTCAACGAAACTTGGAGGCCGGCCACTTGATAGCTCATAACGATATCTCTGAGGACGCGGGAGTTATGGATAGAGAGGAACTGTCGCTCTCGGTAAGAGCTGCCGATATTCCAACTTCAACACGAGTCGGAGATTTGGTTTCGATATTTCAAATCCATGACACAAGAAATGGTGAGGCCGCAGTTGATCCGGTACGAGTGATTTCGGGGGTATTTCTCTCTGAAATTTCGCGCAAGAGCGCTAACTTCGGAAGCGATCTCTCGATCACCGTCACTCTTTCGCGGGAGGATGTGCCGCTCCTCCTTGCTGCGACTTCGAGTGGAAGATTGGTTGTGGTCACCTCACATGGATGAGGCGAAGAAATTTGTCGTAACCGCAATTCGGGATATGAACCAGGAGAGCTTTGTCGCGGCAACTCTCAGTCAATTGGGGTGGATTGTCACCTATCGAGCTACTTCACTTGAAGGTCTGAAGGCTTTTATTGGAGGCGAGAGTCAGGTTGTAGTAATCGCCTCAGATGACTTCCGTGGAATCGAGACCCTGCAATTTTTAGCTCTTATTATCATTCGGGGCAAATCACAGTTGGTTTCATCGCCAGCAGATTTAAATCCGGTAACCGCACAAGATTTGCAGATGATCATGCAGGCACAGCTCCATGATGTAACGAGTTCTGAAGTGCGGCTTCAACCCTTTGCGGGAAAGTTAGAGGCATTTGGCTCAATCGGTAGAGGTGTAGGACTTTCAACTATCGCTCTAAATGTCGCTCATGAATACTCACTCAACGGCGAGCAGATCTGTCTTATCGATTGCAATTTAGAAAATCCATTCTTTGCAAAGTATCTGCAACTCAATGGGATTAGAGATGGAGCGCAGAAGACGCGATATGGGTTCAGTGTCAGTGAGATTGATTCACCCAAGAGCTTTCAATCCCTCGTCACCAATTCATCGAACTCAGATTACTTAATCGTGGATCTAGGGCAGTTACTTATTTCCAGTAGAACTTCTATCGGTAGACGGTTAAGAGATCTGACTTTGACATGGGTCATTCAATCGATGAACGCTCTCCATCTCGCTACTAGAAACAATGCAGATGATTTTAGAGAGCTCAGGCGGGTGCTTACTGAGATTCGAGTTCTCTCCCCGCAAGTACCAATTCATCACATCATCACATTAGATGAAGCGGTAGGTAGGCGGGATCGTGAAAAAATTGCTGTAAGCGCTCGTGAAGTTACCGGCTTAGATGTTTCAATTTTTTCTCGGGATAAGAAGTCAATTGCTACTGCGACCATGGCACGCGCTCCACTGGAACCATCTACGCCTAAGAGTCTCCTCCGGAACGAGATAGTGCATCATCTTGATGATGCTCCCAAGCGCATAAATCTCTTGAGCCGTGAATCTTGGTTGGGTTAAATCAGATATTCTTATCGCATGCGCGTTTACTTTGGTACGACTGCAGATGAGCTCCAAGAGTTCATCGAAAGCGGAACTCTCGACATTCCCGAAGTCTATGCACCGACACCAATCTATAGTTCTACCCATCCTGAGATGGATGAAGAAGAGCTCGAATACTCACTCTCATTATTAGCAGCTGAAGATGCACTTGATTTTCTTGATGATCAATCAGGTGCAGCTTTGGTAATTGCACTTGAGGTTCCTGAGGAGATTCTCGGCGGACTCGATGAAATTAGCGCAGAGGTTGTCGCGCCGCTGCAATGGAATTCTGTCGAGGCGATTTTTCTCGTCGGCGAAGATGCCGATGATTTAACCTGGTTTGCTCCGCAAGAAGCGCAGCTCAGTGTTGGCGAATGGCTAAATCGGTAGAAGCTGATGGCCTCGATTGAAGAGTATGTCGAAGGTAGAGCTCCCTCATCAGCCGAGGAGATTCATAGACTTCGTGAGCTCGTAGCTGATTGGCAGATTCTTTCAGACCTTTCATTTGCCGATCTCATTCTCTGGATTCCGCTTCGCAAGGATGAGTCAAGTTGGCCGACCGGATACATTGCAGTAGCGCATATTCGCCCAACTACTGCAGCAACAGTTTTTGCATACGATGTTATCGGTGATGAAATTAATTGGGGCGATCGCTTCTACGTTGATCAAGCGCTCTCTAGCGGTGAGATTGTTCGAAATACCGAACCTGTACAAGTCGGTGAGGTAATGATTAAGGAAGAGACCATTCCAGTCATCATGGGTGAGAAAGTTATTGCCGTGATCTCACGCCACCGTAATGCGGCCTTGATGCGTCAACCTTCCCGACTCGAACTCAATTATCGAGAGATTGCACATGAGCTCTATCGCATGGTCGCCGAAGGAAATTTTCCTTACAAGGATGCAGGATCACTCTTTGATCCAACTCCGCGCGTAGGTGATGGTCTGATTCGAATAGATGTCAATGGCACTGTGAGTTATGCAAGCCCAAATGCTCGTTCTGCATTTAGCAGAATGGGTTGGGCTAATGAACTCGAGGGCTACTCGCTCGGTGAAATCGCAGAGACAGTTGCTCGAGAGAAGAGTGATGCGCAAGAAGAGGCACTTGTTACTAGCCTCAGTGGACGTGCACTTCGTCGTGTTGAAGTTGAAAATGTCGGGGGAGTGATTGATCTTATTGTTCTACCCATACTTGCTGGCAACGACCGCATTGGCGCAATCGTGCTTCTCAATAACGTCACCGAGCTTCGTCGCCGTGAAAGACAACTCGTTACCAAAGATGCGACCATTCGCGAGATTCACCACCGGGTAAAGAATAATCTTCAGACAGTGTCCGCTCTTCTGCGTCTTCAAGCTCGCCGAATCGACGACCCGGGAGCAAGCCAAGCGCTCAATGAAGCGGTACGCAGAATCGCATCGATCGCGCTCGTACATGAGACTCTTTCAAGCAGCGCCGACTCATCGGTTGCATTTGATGAAGTTTTAGATCGACTTGTTAGCCATGCGCTCGAATTAACTCCGCGCATGAGTTCGCTCAATATCTCTCGCTCTGGGCAGATGGGGGTCCTCGAATCTCGAATTGCCACACCGCTCGCTCTGGTTATCACCGAACTTATTTACAACGCTTTAGAGCATGGACTTGAGAGCCAAGGAAGTCGACTTGATATAAACATCGAACGCGATGCAAAGAATGTCAGTGTGACAATCGCCGACGATGGTGTGGGGCTTCCTGATGGTTTCTCATTGGCTGAATCTTCAAACTTAGGTCTACAGATTGTTCGCACTCTCACCGAGAATGAATTACGCGGAACTTTGACATTGATTTCAGATGAGATTGAAACTCGAGCGGTACTTGTCTTCCCACTCATTTAGCGTTAGTTATTAAGCCCGTTATCCATGAGGCGTGCGCGATTACGAGCTGCGCGACGTTTGAGGGCGCGACGTTCATCCTCTGAGAGGCCACCCCATACGCCCGCATCTTGTCCTGACTCGAGAGCCC
>CAJBMC010000025.1 GCA_903954055.1 uncultured Actinomycetes bacterium
ATGGCTAAGGTGTTGCTACTAACAAATACCCAGGGCGCAAGTGCAGAAGTTTTGCCAGCGCTCGGCCTCTTGTCGCACAATGTGAAAGTACTTCCATTGGAAGCATCAGTTCTCGTTGACGCTCCGGTAATGGATTTAATTCTGGTTGATGCTCGTCGTGAATTTCCAACAGCAAAGTCACTCACACGTTTGATGGCGACAACCGGAGTCGAATCTCCGATCATCGCAATCACCACGGAAGGCGGACTCACCGCAATTAGCGCTGATTGGCAGATTTCAGATGTGATTCTGGATTCTGCGGGACCGGCTGAGGTAGATGCACGAATTCGTCTCGCTGTTGACGGACGCATCTTTGCTCGTGAAGCAGCAGAAGGTGTCTCAACTGAAATTCGTCAAGGTGATGTAGTTATTGATGAAGCCACCTACACCGCAAAGATTCGCGGAATTTCATTAGACCTTACCTTTAAAGAGTTCGAACTATTGAAGTTCTTAGCTCAACATCCTGGTCGCGTATTTACTCGCGCTCAGTTGTTGCAAGAGATCTGGGGCTACGACTACTTCGGTGGTACTCGCACAGTAGATGTACATATCCGTCGCTTGCGTTCGAAGCTCGGCCCAGAGTTTGAATCCATTATTGGCACAGTTCGCAATGTGGGTTATCGCTTTACAGTCCAGCAACCTGGGCGTGAAGCTGCATCAGAATTGGTGTAGTTACCAATGCGCAAGATTCTTAAGCTCTCTCGCTCGCTAAGCGATCCCATCAAACATATCGAAAATCGATATCAATTCATCACCTTTGAACCGGAGATACATTGCGAAGCATGGCTTGAGCTCAACAACAGAATTTTTAAGAACCATCCAGATCAAGGAAATTGGGCGTTTGCGGATCTAGAGAACCGGATGCACGAACCATGGTTTGATCCCAATGGATTCTTCTTATGTGTTCACAACGGAATCATTGTTGGCTTCTGCTGGACCAAGATTCACAATGAATTCGTAAATGCAGATCCTGTCGGTGAGCTCTATGTGATTGGTGTTGATGTGCAATACGCCAACCAAGGAATCGGTAAAGCTATCTGCACTGAAGGATTGATCTACCTACGCACCAAGGGACTCAAGAGCGCAATCTTGTATGTCGATGAAGAGAACGAAGCAGGACAGGGACTCTACAAATCCTTAGGTTTTAATTAATTCACGCGACTAGTTCAGCGCACATAGCGCGGAATGCCGATGTATGCGCATCCACATCTGCCGCCGTTGTATCGGGACACATCAACGCCATATTGTGAAAAGGCGTCAGTAAGAATCCATCGTTGAGTAGACGCAAATGTATGTACTGCTCAAGGGCGAAGTCCCCCGAATCAGCAGCCTCCTTGCCGGTGCGAGGCGCCTTGCCCTTAAAGATGTATTCACCACGTGCACCTAAGCGATTGCAATGCCAATCGAGGTCAAACTCTTTAATTGCAGCATCTACACCGTCAGACCAACGATCACCGAGTTCAATCATCTTTGCAAAGTTAGCTTCGGTAAGAACTCCGGTAAGTGTTGCGCGCATTGCAGCAAGGGCCAAGATATTTCCCGCCAATGTGCCACCGATGCCGCCGGTATCAATCTTCTCTATTTCAACGCGCTTCTTAATCGCATCTGCAACTTCCTGAGTCATTCCAAATGTTCCAACTGGAATTCCTGCTGCAAGCGCCTTTCCAATTGTGAAGAAATCAGGCTTGAGCCCGAGCTGCGCCGTCATTCCGCCAGGGCCGACAGAGATTGTGTGAGTCTCATCGATGATCAAGAGAGTGCCGTACTTCTTACAGAGCTCTTCTACGCCTTTAAGATAACCATCGACTGGCAGAACGATTCCAATATTGGTCATTGCCGGTTCCATCAAAATTGCTGCCACATCACCATGTGCAAGCGCTGCTTCCATTGCGGCGAGATTATTAAATTCAACGACGCGAGTAGTGACATCAAGATCTACTGGTGCACCAATATTTCCTTCGCGTTTGATTGTAAAACCTGCGTCATCAAGGGTTGCAAAGGTTTCATCAACCGAGCCGTGATAGCAACGATCAATTACAACAATTTTGCTTCTTCCGGTAATCATGCGCGCATAACGAATAACGTGGCGATTGGCATCGGTGGCAGAAACAGTAAATTGCCATAGTGGCAGACCAAAACGTTGACGCAATAAATCGCTAACAATTGCGGCATTTTCGGATGGCAACATTGCAGTAATGCCCTTATCTATCTGAGCTTTAACCGCTGCAACAGTGGCCGATGGAGAGTGCCCAGTCATTGAACCAGTATCGCCGAGACAGAAGTCGATGTAATCGTGCCCATCTAAATCGGTGAAGTGCGCACCTTTCGCCTCTTTTACAAATACTGGGTGAGCACCTGGCCACTTCGCCATCCATGACATCGGTACGCCTTCGTGCATCACCTTCGAAGAAGCGGTAAATGCCGCAGTCGATGCCTTATGAAGATCGAGAAAGCGTTGCTCTTCTATCTTCATTAACTCTGCGATGCGCTCTGGACGAATTGTTGTGCTCATGTGCGCAATACTATTTAGATTTCGCCCTTTTCTAAACCACTGAGGACTTCCTGCGCCCTGTGTTTCAATTCATCGAGATCTGATAACCGCTTCAATCCATTTACTTGTTGGCTCATCCGATGATTCTTTACGAAAGTCTCTTTATGGCGATCGAGAAAGTCCCAATACAAAGTGGTAAATGGGCAGGCATCTTCACCGACGCGAAGTTTTGGGTTATAGATACAACTCTTGCAGTAATTACTCATGCGAGAGATATAGGCCCCACCAGCGGCATAGGGCTTGCTCATCATCTGGCCACCATCGGCATGAACCCCCATGCCAATCACATTGGGGACCATCACCCAATCTGCAGCATCGATAAATTCGCGGCGCATCCAATCTAAGAATTGTTGGGGATTTGTACCGGTTATTAACGCTAAATTACTTAAGACCATGAGGCGCGGAATGTGATGGACCCACGAACGCGCTTTCACATCTTCAACAATTGAACGAACACAATTCATCTGAGTCTTGGCGGGATCAGTAAAGAGCGGTAGTAACTCTCGATTAGCGCCGAGCTGATTATTCTCTCGATATTCCTCACCTAAGAACCAGTACATACCGTTGATGTACTCGCGCCAACCAATTACCTGACGAACAAATCCTTCAGCAGATTCAATCGGTACTGTGCCTTTATAGAAGCTTGCACAGGCAGCCTCGATTACCTCGGACGGGTGAAGCAGTCCGTTATTGATGTAGGGACTAATTACCGAATGATGCAGTGACCAACTATCGAGGGCCATCGCATCTTCATAAGGACCAAACTTCTCAAAGTGGTTCTTAATAAAGTATTTCAACTGTGCGATTGCACCGGCACGGGTTGTTGCCCACGTTTGAGTTACTTCCATTTTTAGTTCTCTTGCGACCTCGAGATCAATCTCGTCACGACTGTGTTCGAGGTAAGGAGGCCAGGTGTAATTCTTTGGTGGTGGAAGGCGATTATCTTTATCGTAATTCCACTGCCCACCAACCGGTCCATCACCATCCATCAGCACATTAAGTCGCACGCGTTGTTTCCGATAAAAATTCTCCATCAAGTACGTCTTCTGAGACGATGCCCAAGAGATAAAGAGAGGTCGCGGTGTTAAGAAGAAGTCATTCTCGATAAATTCAACGCCGAAATCTGAAAGTGATTTGGAAAGTCGATAGGAAGATTGTTCGGCTGCTAAGAAAGTGATGCCAGGGAATTCATCTTTTATCTCTTGCAAACCAGCAACCGTATTCTTTGCCTTGAGATATCGAACTTCAAAACCCTTTTCGCGAAGTTCAGCTGCAAAATGCCGGGCCGATGAGATTAAGA
The DNA here is from genome assembly GCA_903954055.1 of uncultured Actinomycetes bacterium. Lineage (GTDB taxonomy): Bacteria > Actinomycetota > Actinomycetes > Nanopelagicales > Nanopelagicaceae > Planktophila. The sequence goes on from CAJBMC010000025.1 coordinate 3,891, forward strand.
AGAATAAGCGTTCTGGGTGCCAATCGGCTCCGGTAATCATTGATTGGCTTTCGACAAGAACAATTAAATCGTTCTTCTTATCAGCGCTCTTCAGTACTCCGTATTTCGAATTAAGTTGATCAAAGGCGACGAATAAGGCGCGCTTCACTTTCCGGACCTGCACGCATCTGAGCAGTACTTCACTTCATCCCAGTTCTTCGCCCACTTCTTTCGCCACTCGAAGGGGCGGGCGCAGCGCTGGCAGATTTTGGGGGCAAAGCCGTTCTTGGTCTTCGCTCCATGAGCCTGCGGTTGTGCCATAACCCACATCCTAAAGGCCTATTTCAAGTGGAGCCCCTTTAACTGCCGACCTACCCTTTACCAATAATCCCTTCTCGAAAGAGGCAATAAAGATGTCACGTAATCGTCGTCGTTGGATTCCTGCAGTTCTCGCTCCGGTAATCATTGCCGGTTCTGTTCTCGGTTTCTCGGTGCAAGCTAACGCTGCAATCGACCTCCCTAACAAGAGCGCATCGCAGATTCTGCAGATGATTAATACAAATCCTGATATCGCATTTTCGGGTCGCATTGTGAAGAAGGCGAGCATGGGACTTCCACCGATGAATGTTGTCCCTGATATTTCACAATCAATGATCGATGAAGCAGCGAAGCGTATGCCGAAAGAGATGAGCGACTTCTTGCCTAAGGCAAGTGCGCAGGGACAACTCGCACTGGCTCTCGAATTCTTCGCTGGAACTCATACCGCGAACATTTACGTTGATGGCGCTAACAAGGCCCGTCTTCAGGTCTTAGATCTTTTATCTGAGCGCGATTACATCCGTAACAATAATGAACTCTGGTCATATGACGCTGGCAAGTCTCGTGCAGAGCACTCAGTAATTAACGAGAGCGAAGTCAAGAGCGCCGAAAACGATGCCCGCACTCTCTTTAATCAGAACAGCGGAAAGCTCCCATTCGATTACACATCACCTGCTGCTGTCGCAGAGTACGTTTTAAATGAAGCTGGAAAGTACGCAACAATTTCAGTTGCATCTGATGCCAAAATTGCCGGACGTGGTGCTTACCAAATCACAATTACACCAAAGGGAAATCAGTCACTAGTTGCATCTGCAACACTTTCGATTGATGCTGCAACAGGACTTCCACTTGCAGCTCGCGTGATAGCAGTTGGCCAATCAACTCCAGCATTTGAAGTTGCATTCGAATCAATCACATTTGATAAGCCGGCTGCATCAAACTTTAACTTCACTCCTCCAGCAGGCACTCGAGTAGTTGAAGTTGCAGCGCCAACAAAGGCAGATGTACTGCGCGAGATCGCAAAGGCGCCACAGGCACCTTCTGAGAACGATGCGCGTACACAGCTTGAAGATCTTGCTGCACAGGGCTGGGGCGCAGTTGCAGTAATTCCAGCTGCTCAAGTTCCAGCAGAGCTTCGCCTCTTACAGGTTAATAACAACCTCTATAAGGAGCTTACAAAGCCTGTTTCAGGTGGTCGCGTCTTCACGTCGGCGCTCATGAATATCTTCTTTGCTGACAATGGCGATGTATATGCCGGCTCTGTCACCGTTGCACGATTGCTAGAAGTTGCAGCAAAGTAATTATGCAATTGAGACTCAAGGGCTGACCAAGAGTTTCGGTTCGCATAATGCAGTCGATCAGATAGCTCTTCAAGTTCCACGAGGATCTATCTTCGGCTTTCTCGGCCCTAATGGTTCAGGCAAGACCACAACTATCCGTATGTTGCTTGGCCTGGCCGAAGCAACCGCGGGAACAATTTCAGTCTTAGGGCACGCAATTCCTGAGGATGCAGGCGTTGCCTTGCCACATGTAGGTGCGCTTGTTGAAGGTCCAGCTTTCTATCCTTACTTATCTGGTCGCGATAACTTAGCTCGCTTTGATAGCGCTGATAGCAAAGCTGATCCGAAAACTCGTAAAGCCCGTATCGAATCAGCGCTAGCGCGAGTTGGATTAACTGCTGCAGCTGAAAAGAAGGTTCACGCTTATTCATTAGGAATGAAGCAACGCCTCGGAATAGCGAATGCTTTATTGCAACCGCGCGAGATCTTAATTCTCGATGAACCAACCAATGGACTAGATCCACAAGGTACACGAGAAGTTCGCACACTTATTAGAGACCTCGCATCACAAGGAATCACTATCTTCATCTCTAGCCACTTACTCCTTGAGATTGAACAGATCTGTTCTCACCTTGCTGTTATGAGCGCGGGAAAAATTGTTGCGCAGGGTTCGATTGCGGAACTTTCTTTTAGCGAAATTCATAATTTGACGCTAAAAACGCCAGATGCAGATAAAGCTATCTCTACCCTTAATTCACTCGATATCGAAGCGCGCAATGAAGTGGGTCTAATCAAAGCCAACGTTATTCATAACTTCATCGCGCCAGAGACAATCGCTGATGCTTTAGTGAAGGCAGGGGTAAAGATTCAAGGCTTCACACTTGAGGCACCTAAGCTAGAAGAACGCTTTGTCTCGCTGACCGGAGAAGGTTTCGATGTTGCGCGATAAATTTATGGAGGGATTCGGCACCTTGGTGCGATCTGAGTTATCAGTCCTCTTTCGCCGTCGCCGCACCTGGGCGATGCTCGCCACAATCGCCTGTATTCCTATCTTTCTCGCTATCGCAGTCCAGTTATCTGGTTCGACCATCCCGCCTGGAGAAGGTCCACCATTTTTAGATCGCGTTAGCCAGAACGGACTCTTCGTTGGATTTACCGCGATGATTCTGGCGATTCCATTATTTCTGCCGCTCACCATTGGCGTTGTCGCAGGCGACACCATCGCAGGTGAAGCAAATACCGGAACGCTCCGCTATCTCTTAATTGCGCCGGTAAGTCGTGCCCGGTTACTCGTTATTAAATTTATCGGTGCCTCAGCATTTGCCATCGCCGCAACTGCAACGTTGATGATTACTGGAATTATCGTTGGGCTCATTCTCTTTCCAGTTGGCCCAGTCACTCTTCTCTCTGGAGATGTAATTTCTATACCGGCCGCACTTCTACGTATCGCCCTCGTCGCTGGTTACGTCACAATCTCATTGATGGGACTCTCCGCGGTAGGACTCTTTATCTCCACTCTTACCGTAATCCCAGTTGGTGCGATGGCAGCGACGGTAGTTGTTTCAACGGTCTCTCAAATTCTTGCCACCTTGCCGCAGCTAGAAATCATTCACCCATACCTGCTTACATTTAACTGGTTAGGTTTTGCAGATTTATTGCGAGCACCGATGGACTTTCACTCGATGGCAATAAATACGATTGTACAAATTGCCTACATCGCAATATTTGGCTCAGCTGCCTACAGTCGCTTCACTACAAAAGATATTCTCTCGTAAAGTTATTCGCCTTCGTAATCTTTAGAGATATCGGTAAAGGTATAGAGCGCTTCAAGGTAGTGGTCGCCTGAAATTCCTAGATTTGCAGCATCAGGTGGCGCAGTCTGTGGCTCGATACAAACTCCATCAGGATCTTCGGTATAGACAACCCACCACGGCGCATCAGATTCAATATCGATACGTGCAATACCTTCATAGATAACAGCTGGTGTTCCGCGAACATCGGTAAATGCGTCATCCCATGGCTCTGGTGTTGGTGGAATGATTTCACCGGTCGGCAGACTATCTACTCGCTTGAGCATCTTGCCTGGATGAAATTCAATCTCGGCAGATCCACCGACACCTAAGTCACGAGCAAACCAGGGATGTTGTCCGAGCCAGATTGGTAAATCACAACCATTTGCGTCGTATTCAAGTGACCAACGAATTGCATCATCTAAAACTTCAATACTCTGTTCGACAGTAGCGCCACCATATGGTTTTGGAAGATGGAGCAACGAACGTCCGGGGCCAATCTCTTGCCACGATGAAGTTAATCCAAAGCCATGAAGTGCATTGGGTGGATCTATTTGAGTTGGAAGCTGAAACTCGGTTCCGCTCGGAGATTTGATTAAACCATCTTTAATGCGGCCCGCCCATGGCGCCATCGCATACCAACCATACGTATGAATCTGGCCACGAAACGGAACTGTAAATTCAAGATCTTTCCACTTCAGTGAAGCGATACGTCCACCTGCATCGAGATCAATTGCTACCTGAAACTCTGCATCATCGATAAATTGCACGGCAACTCAATTCTTTAATTCGTGCTTATACGGTGGCTGTGCACCCGGACGTGAACATGTAATCGCTGCAGCCTTTGCTGCGCGATGCAATACATCGTGCAGAACATCACCCGTTAAGGCCATGATGCCCTTTTCTACCATCGCTTCCACAATGATGGCACCAACGGTATCGCCTGCACCGACTGTATCTGCAACTGAGACCGATACTCCAGGAACTTCCACTGCGCCATCTTGTGTAAATCCAATGAGTCCTTGGCTGCCACGAGTAATAACAACAAGTGCTGCACCATCGCGGACCCAGCGCTCTGCCACATCATCTAGCGATAGCTGTGGGAATAGCCAGGCAACATCATCATCGCTTACTTTAATCACAGATGAAATTGCAGCCCATTTTTCTACGGCAGCTTCATAGAGATCTCGATCGCTCATGACCGCTGGACGAATATTTGGATCAAAGACAATCGGTGCAAACTCAGCAACCTGTAGAGCCCAGTCATATAAAGCATCGGCACCTGGTTGAATCACAGTTGCCAGAGTTCCGATATGTAAAACATGTGGCTTATATCGGGATGGGTCTGGCAGCCATCTAGGATCAAAATCAAAAGTCGCTGTCTTATCCAATTTAAATTCATATGACGCGCTGCCGTGTGAATCGAGTGAAACAATTGCGAGCGCAGTTGGAAGTTCGCTGCTGTCTGCTAAATCCAATTTCACTTCATCAGCAATTAATTCATCGCGCGACATGTCACCATAAGCATCTGTTGAGATGCCATCGATAAAGTGAACTTCGTGGCCTAAACGCGCGAGCGCCTTTGCGGTATTTGCTGGTCCGCCGCCAACATGTGGTGCGCGATCGGAAGAGCCTGGTGCGACCGGGATGAGGTCAATTAAGACTTCGCCGCAGACCCAGATGCTCATGGCGCCATTCTGCCGGAAGGCACCTGAATCAGTACTCTTGCGCCATGCTTACTTTGCCTGAGACTGACCTCGTTGTTCATGAACTCTGCCTCGGTGGCAATGTCTTCGGCTGGGGAGCCGATGAGAGCCTCTCCAGGGCCGTTCTGGACGCTTATAAGAGCCATGGTGGCAACTTCATCGATACCGCCG
>CAJBMC010000026.1 GCA_903954055.1 uncultured Actinomycetes bacterium
CCAGAGTCAAATTAAGCCGGTCAAGAAATATGGGCTTTTGTCCCTTGAATCCTTCACGGCAACTGCTGGTGGAGACACCAAAACAATCTCATTTGCAACAGGTAATCGTACGGGAATCATGTGGGATACAACGACCGTTACAAACCAGATTCAACTTTCGATTCAAGAATCTCTGTCAGCTGGTACTTATTTTGATACGGTTACCGTCACAGATAACTTGGGTCAATCAACATACTTGCCAATAACATTTTCCGTTACTAAGGCAGACACAATTACCGTCACATCTGGCCCTTCCCTGACCACCGTCTACACTGGATTGGCGCCGACAAATGGACCAGTTGCTCGAGTATCTGGGCTAGTTGGTTTTGATACCGCAACAGTGACAACCTCCTACACTTCCGCACCAGGATCTACTTGCGCAACGGGTGGTTTATGCTCGATTGGCGATATCGGTCCCGGTGGTGGATATGTCTTCTATATTTCCGGAACAACAATTGATTCAGCTACCGGTATCAGTGATGGTGGAACATATCTTGAAGTAGCTCCCAAGGGATGGAGCGCTCCTGGAAGTGAGTACCAAGGTCAATGGGCTGCTGCAGCCACAAGCGTTTCAGGCACGAGCCGAGCTGTAGGACAAGGCGCAGAAAACACTCGCAAGATAATTGCCGCACTTCCAAGCACAACAAACCTGGCAAAGGTGACGGCAGATCTCACATATGGCGGAAAGTCAGATTGGTTCTTCCCATCCTCTGATGAAGTTAAGGCGATGTATACCAACTTATTTGCGGCCTCAAAGGGTGATTTCTCTGCTTCCAATTACTGGGCATCGACACAGGATGATCTCAATTCATCACCTAGTCGCGCAGATACGTACTGGTTTGGCGCTGGAAACACTTACTCACCAACAGATAAGTTGAATTCTTACTACTTGCGTCCGATTCGTGCATTCACTCCAGGAGCGATAACCACTACATCGACACCGACAGATGTCGATACCTATACGGCTACCGGAACCAATCTCACATTCAGCGTTGGAAGTGTAAGTAATTATCAAGCTGTTGTATACGAGACCAGTACATTAAAGATTACTCAAGCAAATCAGAATAAGTTAATTCTCAATCTTTACGGCGCGGTTGCCGGATCACCATTCACGCTGGTTACTACCGGCGGCTCAGGAGATGGTGCGGTCACTGAGACTGTGACCGCGGGAAGTACCGCAACAAATTGCTCTGTCTCTAATCGCATATTATCTAACTCTAATTCTGCGACTCAACAATTTTATTGCAACGTACTAATTACTAAAGCCTCATCTCGAAATTACAAATCAGAGTCTTTGACGGCATCTGTTTATTTTATGGTCTACCTCAATAGTCAGCCATCAAATCAAGCGGGAAGTGGCTCGACGATTGGGCTGAATGGCGTCACGTCACTCGAAACTTCAACGGTTCTACCTCCAGCAATCACATCGCTCTCAGTCTCGACTCTCTCCCTCAGCAGCGGAATAACAACATTCACAATAACCGGTAGCGGCTTCACCGGAACGATCACGGTAAAGTTCTGGCGTAACAAGATAATTTCAGCGACCTCTAGCAATGGCACAACAATTGATATTCCGGTCTCATCAATCTCTAGCGCTGGAGCAACTAGTGGGCGCATTGCGGTAATAACTAGCGCTGGTGAGGCAGTTTCGGTCGATTCTCTGACCATTACTCCGTAACCAGTATGATTCAGATGTTTTTCACTAGAGAGGGGTGGGCATGAGCTATTTCAGCGGCAACGTCGACCCCGATGATTTTGAAGATGGATATTCAGAAGTCACACCCCGCAAATCTCGATTAAAGATCAATCTTGCGATTTTTATGGTTGTGCTCGCTGCCCTTTCGACAACATATGCTGCAAATATTTCTCTCAATGGCGGTCAACGCAAAGAGTTCGGTCAGGGTATCTACCAGATTAAAGCGTGCGATCAATGGGTGGGTATTGGACTTCAGAGCGCAGCTTCTCCTAATAATGCATATGTCGGAACAATCAAGCTCTATGGATTCGATCCGCGACTCTGCGTTGGTCGCATTTTCCGCATTAAATTATTTAAGACCGGCAGTGCCACACCGCTCGATCTCTACCTTGGTCCAGGCTCTTCCTCTGGAACTGATACACACACCACTCTCTCGTTAATGGATACCTCAACGGCATTCGCATCATCTGGATATACGGGCGGTTCGGCTTATGACAACTGGTCTGCAGATGCAGTCACTATCGTCGATAAATGGGGTCGCAATATTGGTTACGCCGATAACTACACCTTCATCGATTACTACCCAACCACTGGTGTCTATGTCATCTTACTCACCTATCCAAAAGCGCTCGTCGCTGACGTCACTAGCGTCACTATTGAAAGCGCGAAGTACAACTAGCTAGACTCTGGCGCATAGCTTTACCCGTTGCGACCGAAGGAAAAGAATGAAGAAGCTACAGAATTTCATCAATGGCCAGTCAGTAGATTCAAAGTCAGGCGAGACAACAACTCTCATCAACCCTTCCACCGGTCAACCATTTGCGACTGCGCCAATCTCTAATGCAGCAGATGTCGATGCCGCGATGAAATCAGCGAGCGATGCATTTGTTGACTGGCGTGACTCAACCCCCTCCGAACGACAACGCGCCCTTCTTAAAATCGCTGATGCAATTGAGGCTCGTGCTGATGAATTTGTAGCAATCGAATCTGAGAACTGCGGAAAGCCAACGGGTTTAACTGCATCTGAAGAAGTCCCACCGATGGTGGATCAGATTCGCTTCTTCGCTGGCGCAGCACGTAACCTTGAAGGAAAATCTGCTGGCGAATACATGCGCGGAATGACATCTTTTATCCGCCGCGAGCCAGTTGGCGTATGTGCCCAAGTAACACCATGGAACTACCCAATGATGATGGCGGTCTGGAAATGGGCACCGGCAATCGCGGCAGGAAATACCGTCGTTCTCAAGCCATCCGATACAACTCCAGCCTCAACAGTATTTATGGCAGAGGTAATGTCCGAGTTTCTTCCAGCTGGTGTGATCAATGTTGTCACCGGTGAACGTCAAACAGGTGCGTTACTTGTAGAACATGCGACGCCTGCGATGGTTTCTATCACTGGCTCAGTCGCAGCAGGTATGGCTGTTGCCGGATCTGCTGCAAAGTCATTGAAGCGAGTTCACCTCGAGCTCGGCGGCAAAGCGCCAGTCGTTGTATTTAATGATGCAGATTTAGCTGCTGCTGCAGAAGGAATCGCAATCGCTGGCTTCTTCAATGCCGGACAAGATTGCACAGCAGCAACTCGCGTTCTAGTTCAAGAAGGCGTCTATGAAGAGATGGTGAAGTTGCTCGCGGATCAGGCAAGCAATCAGATAGCTATGGGAATGCCGCATGAGGATGTCCTCGTTGGCCCGGTCAATAACGCCAACCAATACGAGCGCGTCAATGGATTTATATCTCGCGTGCCATCGCATGCGCGTGTGGTTGCTGGCGGAAAGCCATCAGGCCTTCCCGGCTACTTCATCGCACCAACCGTCATTGCCGACCTCAAGCAGGGCGATGAGCTGATTCAATCTGAGATCTTCGGCCCGGTCATCACAATTCAGAAATTTAAAGATGAGGCAGAGGCGGTCGCGATGGCCAATGGCGTCGACTACGGTCTGGCTTCATCAGTCTGGACTAAGGACCATGGTCGCGCGATGCGGATGGCTAAGGCCTTCGACTTCGGCTGCGTCTGGATCAATACCCATATTCCATTGGTGGCCGAGATGCCTCATGGGGGATACAAGCGCAGTGGCTACGGTAAGGACCTCTCCAGCTATGGCTTCGAGGATTACACCCGCATCAAGCATGTGATGACCAACATCAACGCTTAGCCTCGCCTCAAAACACTTTCATTTAAGTTTGGCCTACGGGCCAATGGGTTACATAATGAGCCCTGCAAAACCGTCCCTTGTACCGGCCAGGTTAACGAAGCGAAAGCTTCGCTTATCGCTTAACAAAAAGGAGCCCTTCGATGGCTAAGTCACTCTCTCCAGAAGCACGTTCAATTCTCAATTCTCGCGTTTCACGCCGTGCAGTTCTCGCAGGTGCTGGCGCTGTAGCTGGAGCAGGTGCGCTCGCTGCATGTGGATCAGGTGGATCATCTGGCGCTGCAGCTGATGCAGTTCGTTGGGCTAACTGGACTCTCTATTTAGATGTTGATGCATCGGGTAAGCACTATCCAACCCTTGAGGCATTTACAAAGAAGACTGGTATCAAGGCGAGTTATTTTGAAGATATCAACGATAACGATGAATTCTTCGGCAAGGTGCAGGGACAGCTCAAGCTTGGTAAGGACATCGGCTACGACGTCATGACACCGACAGACTGGATGGCAGCTCGCTTTATCCGTCTTGGTTACACACAAAAATTTGATAAAGCAAGTATTCCAAACTCAAAGAATTTGATTCCAACTCTTCAGCATCCATCATTCGACCCTAATCGCGAATCTTCTCTTCCATGGCAGGGCATTATGGCCGGCCTCGGTTGGAATACAGCAGTTAATCCAAAGGGTATGAAGACACTTGATGATCTTTGGACACCACAGAACAAGGGAAAGATTGTTGTTCTCTCTGAAATGCGCGACACCATCGGTGTCATCTTGATGTCACAGGGAATCGATGTCACAAAGGTGACCGAAGCTCAATTTATGAATGCCGTTGATTTCTTAGCGAAGAAGATCGCTGATGGATGGATTCGCGGCGTTAAGGGTAATGAGTACAAGGAAGACCTCATCTCAGGCGATGCAACTGCAGTAATCGCATGGTCTGGTGACTTGTTCCAGCTCTCAAACGAAAATGCAGGAAAGTTTGACTTCGCAATTCCAGAATCAGGCGGAACTATCTCTGCAGATAACCTTTTGATTCCATCGACTGCAACAGCGGCTGGAAAGAAGAACGCGGAAGCGCTTATTAATTACTACTACGACCCAGCTGTTGCAGCTGAAGTTGCGGCTTATGTTAATTATGTGACTCCAGTGGCAGGTGCCCAGGCTGAGATGGAAAAAATCAATCCAAAGCTTGCAAAGAGCGAGTACATCTTCCCAACACAGGCAACTATGAGCCGCCTTCATATCTTCCGTGCGCTGACTCCAACCGAGGAGACAACATGGACAGAGGCTTTCCAAAAGGCAGCTGGTAACTAAGTTGGCCGATACATCTTCAATTAAAGGCGACCTTCGACTATCTAACATCACCAAGACATATGGTGATTTCACGGCGGTGAACGATCTCTCACTCACAATTCCGGAAGGTTCATTCTTTGCACTCCTTGGACCTTCGGGATGCGGAAAGACAACAACGCTTCGAATGGTTGCCGGACTTGAAGAACCAACAAAGGGAACCATCTCTTTGGGTAATACTGATATCACTTATACAAAGCCGTATCAGCGTCCAATCAATACCGTTTTTCAGAACTATGCACTCTTCCCTCACCTTTCTATCTTTGAAAATATTGCCTTCGGTCTTCGCCGTCGTGGAATCAAAGATGTAAAGCCACAGGTTGAGAAGGCGTTGGAACTCGTCGAGCTTTCGCATCTTGCAGGTCGTAAGCCGACTCAGCTATCAGGTGGACAGCAACAGCGCATCGCACTTGCTCGTGCAATTGTTAATCGTCCGGCGTTGTTACTCCTTGATGAGCCACTAGGTGCGCTCGATCTCAAACTTCGTCGCCAGATGCAGATTGAACTTAAGTGGATTCAGAAAGAAGTTGGACTCACATTCGTTCACGTTACTCACGATCAAGAAGAAGCTATGACAATGGCAGACACAATCGCGGTAATGAATGAAGGCGAAATCGAACAACTTGGTTCACCTGCAGACCTCTATGACAATCCAAAGACAGCATTTGTTGCGAACTTCCTCGGCCAGTCAAACCTCATCAAGGGCACAATCTCTGGCAATGATGGCGATAACCACATTGTCGATCTCTTCGGCCAAAAGATTTCACTCGCAAAAAACCGTTCACATGCAGTTGATAATTCGATTCTCGCAGGTATTCGTCCAGAGAAGTTCCGCATCTCCCGCTTAGAGACTGCAACCTCAGGCAACTTGTTGACCGGCGGAAAGATCGAAGATGTTTCATATATCGGCGTATCAACTCAGTACCAGGTATTGATGCCATGGGGACAAGAGCTGATGGTCTTCGAACAAAATGATGATGCAGTTGCACCGTTTAGCGTTGGTGAAAATGTAAACATCTCATGGGAATCCGGATTTACCTTCGCTCTTCGTGGTGATGAAGATGCCGAGGCAGGCATGGAGGTCGAGCCAGAAGAGATAATCGATGAAGATGAGTAAGTCAGGGATCTCTAGCCCACGTACTCCTTACCTTCTCCTTCTTCCAGGTATTGGTTTTCTCTTTACATTCTTTATCTGGCCGATTGCTAACTTGGCGCAGACTTCGACCCAGACACCTGTTGCCGGGGGAGATACTGGTTCATACGAGCAGACACTTCGTTGGCGCAACTACATCGATGCCTTCGTTGAAAATAAAGAACAGTTCGGCCGATCTTTTCTCTACGCGTCACTTGCAACGATTCTCGCTTTAGCAATTGCATACCCATTGGCATATGCAATCGCTTTTAAAGCGGGAAAGCTCAAGAACGTTCTGCTTGTTCTCGTTGTGGCACCGTTCTTTACCTCGTTCTTACTTCGTACCATTGCATGGAAGCAGATTCTCGGCGAGCAAGGATTTGTAGTGCCGACTTTGCGAAGCCTTCACATCATCGCACCAAGTACGACTCTGACTTCTTCAGCTTTCGCTGTTGTTGCCGGTATGACTTATAACTTCTTGCCGTTCATGACACTTCCGCTCTATGCATCTATCGATCGTATCGACCCACGAACCCTTGAGGCATCTGGCGATCTCTATGCAAATGGTTTTACGACATTTCGCAAAGTGACCTTCCCGTTATCACTTCCTGGTGTTGTAGCTGGAACTTTGCTCACATTTATTCCAGCCGCTGGTGACTACGTCAACGCTGCAATTCTCGGTAGCCCAGAGACAAAGATGATTGGAAATGTCATCGACTCTCGCTTCTTCAAGATCGTTGATTACCCAACCGCTGCTGCGCTCTCATTTACCTTGATGGCGGCAATTTTGGTTCTTGTTACCGTCTATATCCGCAAGGCTGGAACCGAGGAACTCGTATGAGAAAAGTTTCTCGCTGGTTCCAACGTAATCTCATTCGTATCTACGCAGGTGTTGCATTTACTTACCTCTTGATTCCGATTGCTTACACAGTTGCCTTTTCCTTTAATGATGGCGGAAAGTCCAACCTCATCTGGAAGGGTTTTACCTTCAACAATTGGCTCAACCCTTGTGGTGCTCCTGAGGTCTGTACCGCACTTGGAAACTCCATCAAGATTGGATTCCTCGCGACAACTTTTGCAACAATCCTGGGCACGATGATTGCCTTTGCAATCGGTCGCCATAAGTTCCGTGGTCGTTCTGCTACCAACTTGCTGATTTTCTTGCCGATGGCAACACCAGAGATTGTCCTCGGTGCATCGCTTCTCTCACTCTTCCTAACGCTCAAGATCAATCCTGGTTTCTGGCCAACCGTTATTGCACACGTCATGTTCTGTATCTCATTCGTTGTGGTCACAGTAAAGGCGCGAATTGCAAGCCTTGATCCGCGCCTCGAGCAAGCCGCAATGGATCTCTACGCGAATGAAGTTGAAACATTCCGCCGCGTCACATTTCCGCTGGTAGCTCCCGGTATTGCTGGAGCCGCACTATTGGCATTTAGCTTGTCATTCGATGACTTCATCATCACCAACTTCAACTCTGGCACGATGACTACATTCCCTAAATTTGTCTACGTCTCAGCTGCTCGTGGAATCCCACCACAGGCAAATGTCATTGGTTCGTCAATGTTTCTCATTGCGCTCGTCATTGTCATTCTCGGTCAGATCGTGGGACGTAAGCGCGCAGTTAAATGAAGCGCCGCCTGATCATCCTTGGCTCCACCGGTTCGATCGGTGTGCAGGCACTTGAAATCGTTGATGCAAACCCAGAGCTCTTTGAAGTTCTTGCAATCACTGCAGCGGGTACTAATCCAGAATCAGTGATTGCACAAGCCAAGAAATACAAAGTTGCGACCGTCGGCGTCATCAAGAACGCTGATGTAATCAAAGCGGCTCTGCCTGCAGTAACGGTTATTGATGGCCCAAACGCTTCAACGGAAATCGCAGCGATGCAATGCGATGTTGTTCTTAACGCTATTACTGGATCTATTGGCCTAGCCCCAACCCTTGCGGCAATCACAGCAGGAAATCAACTAGCCCTTGCCAATAAAGAGTCACTAGTTGCAGGTGGCGATCTTGTAATGCCATTGGCTAAAGCGAACCAAATCCTTCCGGTTGATTCAGAGCACTCTGCAATCTGGCAGTGCCTTCAAGGAAATAAGTCTTCCAGTATCTCCAAGTTGGTTCTTACCGCAAGCGGTGGTCCATTCCGCGATCGCGAAGATCTCTCAGCTGTCACTCTCGACGAGGCACTTGCGCATCCAACGTGGGCGATGGGTCCGGTCGTCACAATTAACTCTGCGACTCTCATGAATAAGGGGTTGGAAATCATTGAGGCGCATCACCTATTTAACCTCCCTTACTCGCAGATTGATGCGGTGATTCATCCGCAATCAATTGTGCATTCAATGGTCGAATATGTAGATGGTTCAACTATTGCGCAGGCATCGCCACCTAATATGAAAGGGCCGATTGCACTCGCTATCAATTTTCCACACCGCACCGCAGGTGCAACTTCGCCCATCGATTGGAGCAAATCTTCTACCTGGACATTTTCACCAATTGATACCAAGCGCTTCCCGGCGGTGGCACTTGCACGCCACTGCGGTGAAGTTGGGGGAGCGCTTCCAGCAATATTTAACGCTGCCAATGAAGTTGTGGTCGAAGCATTTATGCAGGGCAAAGTTAAATTCGTTGAAATCATTCCAACGGTCGAACAGATTCTCACGGATTATCAGAAGAGTTCGATACCAACTATCAGAGATCTCGCAGATGTCAGTGCTATAGAAGAGGATGCACGAAAGGCAACTTCGGCCCTCTTAGCAAAGGTAGCGTCATAATGCAGACACTTGGGATCATCGCATTCGTAGTGGCACTTCTTACATCGGTAATGTTCCATGAACTTGGCCACTTCTTAACAGCTCGTAAATTCGGGATGCGCGTATCTGAATTCTTCGTCGGCTTCGGTCGTCGAATCTGGTCGATTACTCGAGGTGAGACCGAATACGGCATCAAGGCGATTCCTGCCGGCGGATACTGTCGCATCGAGGGCATGACACCTACCGATGTGATGCCAAAAGGTGAAGAAGATCGAGCCTTCATTAAAGCGACTTCAGGTCGTAAGTTAATCGTCCTTGGCGCAGGTTCTTTTGCGCATTTCCTACTTGGTTTCCTACTTATCTTCTCGATTTTCTTTGCTGTCGGATATACGACAATCACGCCGGTCATCTCTGAGATTAAAGCTGGCTCTGCTGCAGCGAGTAGCGGGTTTAAAGCTGGAGATAAAATCATCTCTATCAATGGCGCTGAGGTAACTCAGTGGAGCAAAGATGCAGCAAAGATAAATGAATCAAAGGGTGCGGTTATGCACTTTGTAGTGCTGCGCAATGGTTCTAAAGTCGCTATTGATGCTGCACCGCTCTTCAATAAAGATGCCAATAGATACATGTTAGGAGTGGTTACTGCCCTTGGTACCGAACGCGATGGATTTCTAAAGTCTACAAATGAAAGCTCTAAAGCGACCTGGTCCCTGACAAAAGAGTCTGTGAAATCGCTGATTGCAATTCCATCTAAAGTACCGCAACTCTTCCGCCAGACTTTCTTCCACGAAAAGCGCGATCCCAATGGTCTTGTAGGTGTGGTTGGTGCAGCGCGGGCATCTGGTCAGGCAGTTGGCAGCAGTAAGCTCAATAACGATGAGCGCCTTGCAACATTTATCCTGCTGATTGCATCACTAAATATCTTTGTCGGTCTCTTTAACTTGTTACCGATCTTGCCGCTCGATGGTGGACATATGGCGGTTGCAATTGCCGATGAAGTCCGCGCTCTCTATGCCCGAATCCGACGCAGAGCCCGCCCTGCACCCATCGATGTGAATGTCCTTACACCAGTCACTGGTGTAGTCGTTATTCTGCTCGGAATTCTGACTCTCTTGCTGGTCGTTGCCGACATCATCAATCCTGTCTCGCTCAATCTTTAATTTTCAGGCAGAATAGGCATCATGGTAGATCTCGGAATTCCAAGCGCCCCACTGAAGCCTCTTGCACCACGTCGTAAGACGAAGCAACTCAAGGTTGGTTCAGTCGGAGTCGGTTCCGATTCACCTGTCAGCGTTCAATCGATGTGCACAACTTTGACATCTGATGTCAATGCAACGTTGCAGCAGATTGCCGAGCTAACAGCTGCCGGTTGTCAGATTGTTCGCGTTGCAGTTCCATCGCAGGATGATGCCGATGCTCTCGCGCAGATTGCAAAGAAGTCACAGATCCCAGTCATTGCAGATATTCACTTCCAGCCAAAATACATCTTTGCCGCCATTGATGCCGGTTGCGCAGCGGTTCGCGTTAACCCAGGAAATATCAAGCAATTCGATGACAAGGTGAAGGAAGTTGCTAAGGCTGCCGGAGATGCAGGGATTCCAATTCGAATCGGCGTCAATGCTGGTTCACTCGATCCACGTCTTCTCGCTAAATATGGCAAGGCAACTCCAGAGGCTTTAGCAGAGTCCGCACTCTGGGAAGCATCTCTCTTTGAAGAACACGGCTTTAGCAATATCAAGATTTCAGTAAAACATCACGATCCAGTGACGATGGTCAATGCTTATCGACTATTGGCTGCCAAGTGCGATTACCCGCTCCACCTCGGCGTGACTGAAGCTGGTCCGATTTTCCAAGGCACCATTAAATCTGCAACCGCATTTGGAATTCTCCTTGCCGAAGGAATCGGAGACACAATTCGCGTCTCACTCTCTGCGCCGCCAGTTGAAGAGATCAAGGTTGGAATGTCAATCCTCGAATCTCTCAATTTGCGCCAACGTAAACTTGAAATCGTTTCTTGTCCTTCATGTGGTCGCGCACAGGTAGATGTTTATACATTGGCGGAGAAAGTTCAGGCAGGACTACAAGGAATGACAGTCCCATTACGTGTTGCTGTTATGGGTTGCGTTGTTAATGGCCCAGGAGAGGCGCGCGAGGCAGATCTCGGCGTTGCATCCGGTAACGGTAAGGGTCAGATCTTCGTAAAGGGTCAGGTTATTAAGACTGTTCCCGAGGCGCAGATTGTTGAGACTTTAATTGAAGAGGCGATGCGCCTTGCAGAAGAGATGGAAGCAGCAGGCGTTGCTTCCGGCGAACCTTCCGTCGTAACAAGCTAAAGAGACGGTAGGGTTCGCATCATGTTGCGAATGTCCACACTCTTTCTTCGTACTCTCCGCGATGATCCTGCTGATGCTGAAGTTCCGAGCCACCGACTCTTAGTCCGCGCAGGATATATTCGCCGAATCGCAGCCGGTATTTACTCTTGGTTACCGCTCGGCGTCATCACACTTCGCAATATTGAGAACGTCGTTCGAGAAGAGATGAATGCAGCAGGTTTTCAGGAAGTTCACTTCCCAGCGATGTTGCCACGCGATCCTTATGAAGAGACAAACCGCTGGACTGAGTACGGCCCAGATTTATTCCGCCTCCAAGATCGCAAAGGCACTGATTACCTTCTCGGCCCAACTCATGAAGAGATGTTCACCTTGATGGTTAAGGGCGAGTACTCCTCATATAAAGATTTGCCACTTTCGCTCTATCAAATTCAGACAAAGTACCGCGATGAAGCCCGTCCACGTTCAGGAATTGTCCGTGGTCGCGAATTCGTTATGAAAGATTCATACTCTTTTGACCTTACCGACGAAGGTCTGGTCGAGTCATACCAGAAGCACCGCGCCGCATATATCAAGACCTTTGATCGCCTAGGAATGAAGTACAACATCGTTTCGGCAGTTGCTGGCGCGATGGGCGGATCCTCATCTGAAGAATTTTTGGCACCGTGTCCTACTGGTGAAGATACCTATGTCCTCTGTCCAAAGTGTGGTTATGCTGCAAATGTAGAGGCGATGACAACAAAGGTTGCACCAGCTGATGCTTCACATGTTGGTGCACTTGAAGTTTTTGATTCACCTAATACTCCGACAATTGATACTTTAGTCGAACTTCTCAATGCAAAGTTCGGTGGGGGATATACCGGGGCATCAACGCTAAAGAATGTGATGTTGATGGCAGATGAGAAAGCAATCTCAGTACTTGTTCCTGGTGATCGTGAAGTTGACATCAAGCGCCTTCAGGCAAATCTCTCCGGTGTTAATGAGGTGCGAATCTTTGAAGAAGCCGATTTTGCAAAATTCCCAGGCTTGGTCAAGGGATATATCGGACCTCAGGATGCGAAGAAGAATGGCATAACTGTCTATGCAGATCCACGCGTAGCTCCCGGCACATCGTGGGTGACTGGTGCCAACGCAAAAGATAAGCATGCGCTCAATGTTGTTAATGGTCGCGATTTCGAAGTTGACCACTACATCGGAGCGGCGCAGATTCGCGAAGGCGACTCATGCCCACAGTGCGATACTGCGGTAATCATTGATCGCGCAATTGAAATCGGCCACATCTTCCAACTTGGTCGTAAATATGCCGATGCACTCAATCTCACCGTCTTAGATCAGAATGGCAAGAGCCAAGTTGTGACTATGGGTTCTTATGGAATCGGCGTCTCGCGCGCAGTTGCGGCAATTGCAGAACAGACTCATGACGATATAGGACTCTCCTGGCCAGTTGAGGTTGCACCAGCGAAGGTGCATCTTGTTGTTGCAGGTAAAGATGAATCGCTCTTTGATGCTGCAGAGAAAATTGCTACCGATCTCGAGGCTCGTGGAATATCCGTATTGCTCGATGATCGTCGCGGAACAAGTCCAGGTGTTAAATTTAAGGATGCCGAACTTATTGGCATTCCAATAATTGTCGTGGTCGGCAAGGCACTTGAACAAGGAAATGTCGAAGTCCGGGTTCGTAAGAGTGGCGAGAAGTCCGAGATTGCAGTTGGTTCTGCAGTCGAGGAGATAGCAAAGACCTTAGCGTCGATTAAGTAACTCTCGTGTTCTACGACCTCACTGCGGTTAATCTCGCTCTCCTTGCGCTGGCGATGTTTTCAGCGGGCTTTGTCGATGCGATTGCCGGCGGTGGGGGATTAATCCAGACTCCAGCGATGTTGCTCTCTTTTCCGGATCGAAATCCAGTATCAGTTGTGGCGACATCCAAGACGGCGGCCTTCTTCGGTACCTCAACTGCCGCTATCAAATATCGCAAATCAATAAAGACTGACCCCAAGTTGCTGATAGCGATGGTGGTGCCAGCATTTATCGGAGCCTGCTTTGGGGCGCTACTGGCATCACATATTTCACCGGCAAGTTTCAAGAGCGCAATCTTCTTTATGATGATCGCAATCTTCTTCTACACCTTACTGAAACCAGATCTCGGAAAGGTCCAGGTCGAGAAACATTCACCGAGGCGATTGATGGTCATCGGCGCGATTGCCGCAGCATTGATCGGCTTTTACGATGGCCTTATCGGTCCCGGCACCGGCACCATGTTGATGATTGCATTAGTAGCGATTATGGGATTTGCCTTCGTTGGAGCATCTGCCATCGCAAAGGTTGTCAATGCAACGACGAATTTGGCCTCGATTATTGTTGTTGGATTTCGTATTGGAATTATGTGGAAACTCGGTTTATTGCTCGGAATCGCAAACCTTGCCGGTGGATATGCTGGTTCGCATATGGCGATTAAGAAAGGCTCTGGCTTCATCAGAATTTTCTACCTGATAGTCACTGGATTATTGATTCTGCGACTTGGATACTCGCTCTACTTCTAGTAAATTTAGCTCCGCACGACGGTTAGAAAACTTAATAACAATCGAATAGGACGGCATCACAATGGCACTTAAAGACCAGGTTTCTGAACTCATCACACCAGCGCTACAACAAGCTGGATACTTTCTTGAAGATGTAAATATCGTTTCTCCTGGACAGCACCGCATCGTCACAGTTATTGTCGATGGCGAGAGCGCCCTCAATCTTGATCAGGTAACGGTCGCTTCTAAGCTCGTATCAGAGTTGATGGATGAGGCGCCATTTATGGGAGAGACTCCATTTACCCTCGAGGTCACATCTCCTGGAATCGATCGCCCACTGACTCTTCCGCGCCACTTCGCCAAGAATGTGACGCGCCTGCTCAAGGTGACAAAGAGCGATGGCACAGTTATTACCGGTCGAATCAGATCAAATACCGATGCTGATGTAACGTTAGAGGTAGTTGAGAAGAAAGAGTCGAAAGACGTTGCGGTAGCACTTACCGATATCAAGCGCGCGGTCGTCGAAATCGAATTTAACCGTAAGGACGAGAACTAATGCATGTAGAAATGGAAGCTCTCGTTCATCTTACAAATGAAAAGGGTATGTCGCTCGAGCAGCTGATTCAAGCAATTGAAGTCGGGGTCTTGACTGCCTACAACCAAGGCCACGAACCAAATCGCTACGCGCAAGCGAAGCTCAACCGTGAAACCGGCGAAATTCAAATCATTATTCCAACTTTCAATGAGCTCGGCGAACGAGTTTCAGAGGAAGTTGATTCACCTGACGGGTTTGGTCGTATTGCAACATCAACTGCTCGCCAAGTTATTAAGCAGGCAATGCGCGCAACAAATGATGCAGAGATCGTTGGAGAATTTACAACTTCCGTTGGCGACGTCATCTCTGGCGTCATTCAGCAAGGTCGCGATCCGAAGATGATCAACGTCAACCTTGGTCGAATTGAAGGCCGGATTCCGCCACAAGAGCAAGTTCCTGGTGAGGTCTACGAACACGGTGCACGTATCAAATGTTTCGTAGTCGAAGTCAAACAAGGGATGAAGGGTCCAGAGATCATGCTCTCTCGCAGCCACCCTGGTCTGGTGAAACAATTATTTGCACTTGAAGTGCCAGAGGTAAAAGATGGCATTGTAGAAATCATGGGTGTTGCCCGCGAAGCTGGCCACCGCACAAAGATTGCAGTGCGCTCACATCGCGCAGGTGTCTCGCCGAAGGGTTCTTTAATTGGACCAATGGGTGCGCGAGCTCGCGCCGTTATGGATGAACTCAATGGCGAAAAGATTGACATCGTAGATTTCGATGAAGATCCAGCAAAATATGTCGCGCATGCTCTTGCGCCAGCAAAGGTCAGTAGCGTGCAGGTTGTTGATCTCGATGCGCGTTCGGCGAAGGTCGTAGTTCCGGATTATCAGCTCTCATTGGCCATCGGAAAAGATGGTCAGAATGCTCGTCTTGCCGCACGTTTAACGGGATGGCGCATCGATATCCACCCCGATACAACGACTCCGCCAGCTGCGGAACCAGCTGCGGAATAGGCATTTTCGAAGGCCTTCGGTAGACTCACCCTCGTTACTTACGCATGGCCATCAGGGCGATGCAAGAAATGGATGCGAAAGATATGAAGCAAAAATGAGCTCGTTCACATCATGAGGTTCGACAACTAGGGCTCGCATCCCACTGAAATTTATGCGGGCCAAGACAGGAGAAATGTGTCAAAGGTCCGTGTACATGAGTTGGCAAAACAACTCGGTATGGAAAGCAAGGAAGTCCTTGCCAAGTTACAAGAGATGGGCGAATTCGTCCGATCTGCTTCATCAACAGTAGAGCCACCGGTAGCGCGTAAGTTAATTGCGCTATATCCCGATGCAAAGCCAGCTGAAGAGAAGAAGCCAGTTAAGAAAGCTGCGGCGAAGAAAGCTGCTGCTCCTAAAAAGTCTGAAGTTAATCCAGAGCTCGCTGCTGAACTTGCGGCAGAGCTCGGTGTTGATCTTGCAGCGTTAAAGGCATCACGTGAAGCAGAGCAGGCAGCATCAGCTGCAGCTGCTGCGTACACCGCAACTCCAGATGCGCCGGCGGCTCCAACATCTGCGACGCCAACAACGCCAACAACGCCAACACCTGGTGCAACTCCTGCACCACGTCCAGGCAACAATCCATTCTCTGCCGGTGGCGCAGTTCCACGTCCGCCACGTCCTGGCAACAATCCATTCTCAACCGGTGGCGCAGTTCCACGTCCGCCACAACGTCCAATGGGTGCAGCGCGTCCAGGTGCACCACGACCAGGCGCTCCTCGTCCAGGTTTTGCTGCACGACCAGGTGCACCACGTCCTGCAGGTGCAGGCGGTCCATCACGTCCAGGTTTTGCACCACGTCCAGCTGGTGCAGCAGGAGCAGGTGCGGCAAATGCATCAGGTCCATATCGCAATTCCGGTCCATCAACTGGTGGAGCTCCACGTCCCGGCGGTCCAGGTCGTCCAGGTGGCGCACCAGGTGGTCGCGGATCTGCAGCAGGTGCATTTGGAAAGGGCAAGTCATCTAAGCGCAAGCAGAAGTCACGTAAGGCGTTGCGCGAAGAATTCGACAATATGCAGGCACCTCAACTTGGTGGCGCAGTTATTCCTCACGGTGATGGCAATACAAAGATTCGTATGCGTCGCGGTTCATCGCTCGCAGACTTTGCAGAGAAGATTGGTGCAGATCCAGCAGCGCTGGTATCAGCGCTATTCCACCTTGGTGAAATGGTTACTGCAACGCAATCAGTTGATGCAGATACATTTGAAATTCTAGGTGCGCAGCTTAAGTACCAGATTGAGATTGTTTCTCCGGAAGATGAAGATCGCGAGCTATTGCAGGACTTCGATATCGACTTAGCGCAAGAGCTAGAAGATATGAATCCTGATGACCTCGTTGCTCGTCCACCAGTTGTCACAGTTATGGGCCACGTCGATCACGGTAAGACATCGCTTCTTGATGCTATCCGTAAGACTGAGGTCATTAAGGGTGAAGCCGGCGGAATCACACAGCACATTGGTGCCTATCAAATTCACCATGATCATGACGGCATCAACCGCGCAATTACATTTATCGATACACC
>CAJBMC010000027.1 GCA_903954055.1 uncultured Actinomycetes bacterium
AACATTTAGACTTCCTGCACTTACTTCAAGGGAATATTTCGAACTAAAGCCGATTGCGCTCTCAATCAGAGAAACATCAGCACATAGGAACGCAGGATCACCTGCACGCCGTTCCTTCTCGTCTGCGACAACATTAAATTTCCTTGCTGCAGCGCAGACAAGCTTGATCACTTCACGGACAGAACCACCTCGACCAGTTCCCACATTCATAGCCAACGGCAAGGTTGCTTTTGAATCCGCCGCCGCAAGGTGAGCCCGCGCAATATCGCGCACATCCACATAGTCACGGATACACGTGCCATCAGGTGTTGGATAGTCAGTTCCATAGATAACTGGAGGCTCTCCAGCCATTAGTTTATTAATCACGATTGGAACAAGGTTCTCCACTGAGTTATCCAGTAGCTCTGGCGCTGCTGTTCCTACAACATTAAAGAATCGCAGTGATGTTCCGTGATTACCTGGGATGGCAAGGAACTTATTTACTTCACCCTCGGCAGCAAGTTTTGATGCACCATAAGGAGAGATCGGGTTCTTCGGATCATCTTCCTTGATTGGGTTTGAATGTTCTGGTGCGCCATAGACCGCCGCCGTGGATGAGAAGATGAAATTCTTGATGCCGTGCTTCGAGACTAATTCCAGCATCTTCGTTGTAGCGTGGTGGTTTACCTCGAAATACTCATCTGGCTTCTCCATGGATTCACCGACTGCCTTGAGGGCTGCGGTGTGGACGATGCCGTATGGCTTATAGGTGGTGAGGACTTCATCAAACTTAGTTGTGTCGCGGATGTCGGCGACAATCAGTGGGATCTCCTTGTTGTACTTCTTGCGAAGGTAGTCGATCCGTGACTCAAGGCCCTGATAGAGCGAGTCATAGATGACAACATCTTTACCGCTGGCGAGAAATGCATCTGCGACGTGAGCACCGATATAGCCGGCGCCGCCTACGAGTAGCCATCTCTGGGTCTGCGGGGTTGTCATGTGGTGAGTCTATCGCGGGGGCGGGTAAATGTAATTGCCCTGGAGCGGCAACCAATTGGTTTCGTCCAGGGCGTACATGGGAAGTGTAATTAGGGAAGTTGGGTTAAACAAACTTACTTAAAGTAGTTGGTTGTGTCGGGGAATTTCTATTGATTGCATTAGATGGTGCGTGATAGAAAGAGCCCCTCGGCAGTAAATCACCGAGGGGCTCCTTTGCTTAGAGGGCCTAGTTAAAAAGAAAACCTGAGTGTTCTAGTCGTTAAGAACTCGATAGAGGCCCGCCGTCACCACGGCGGGCTTTTCTTTTCCCCACACTTTCTCCTCGAACAGTATTTGTCAGTGGAGGTAAATAGTGTGCTTGCATGACTCTTCTTCCCATACACTTTATTCCAGGAGGCATCGTGATTGAAGAAACTGAAGTAACAATCGCTGATGTCGCACGCTATATTCTTGAAAAATGTGGCCAGATGACCACGATGAAACTCCAGAAACTTTGCTACTACTCACAAGTGTGGCATTGCTATCACTTAGAAAAAAAGCTTTTTAAAGAAGATATTCAGGCCTGGTCATATGGACCCGTTTCTTATGACTTGTTTGAGCTACACCGAGGTAAGTACGAGGTTTCAGCTGCGGAAATTCCTGTTGCGTCTCCTCATGCTCTCGATCAAGTCTCAATAGCGCTCATAGACCAAGTTCTTGAATCATATGCTCCTCTCACTGGTGCGCAATTAAGCGATCTATCTCATGCAGAAAGCCCTTGGTTAATTACCCGTGGACTCGTGACGGGATCCTCTCAAAGTCCAACAATCTCAGTAAATGCTATGTATGAATTCGCGGCATCAGCAAGTGCCGGGAGATAAACCAAAATACTCATTTCCGGTTCCTAAACCGACCCAAGTAAAGGTTGAGCGGCAAACTGGATTTGAGATTTCATTTGATTACACTGATAGGACCTCAAATTATTGTTGGCCGGCTGATCCTGCCGCGAACTATTTAGTCTGCTCTTGGCTATATAAAATTTCGCAAGTGCATAACCTCGAAACCCTTTTCAAATTCAAAATTGATGGGTATGAAGATTTTGCCCATCATGAAGTTTCTCTAGATACTTTCCATCATCTTCCCCAAAAATTGATTGCCATATGGAAAAATGATTTAAATTTCGACGAATTAATGGCTCACCCAATATTTTCACTCAGGTTTTGCTATAGAGAAAATAGTTCAGAGCGTTTGATTGGAATACCTAGAAGCGGTGTTTTTTATATTCTTTGGTGGGATCCTAATCACTCAATTTATGGCGTTCCGTTAACTTTAGATACAGAGAAATGCAATCGCGCAGATTGCATACATCCTCATTTTGAAGCGGATTTTCTGCAAGAAAGTTAGTCGAGAACTACAACACCGTTAGGTGTTGAAAGGTGCACCGCAACAATGCCTGATTGGCCATCATTTGTTGATGGATCAACCCACTCGATAGCGATATCGCCAAGGGCTGCAAGGATCTCTTCCTTAAACCAAGAATCGGCAAGCTGATCCTTATCTGCGATAACAATCTTTTCAATCTCTGATTGTGGTGCACCATCTTGTGATGGGTGATCAGATGTGAGCCACTGGATAAAAAATGGAAGCTCGCGCTCTTGTGTAATTTCCTTAACGCCAATCTGCTTCCACTTTAAATCTGAGCCAGCTGGACGTGTGCGGTGTCCCTCAACTGCATCGCGACCAAACTTCGCCTCGATTGGTGCGAGATCCTTTGTTGCAAAGACCCAGGTAAACCATCCGCCACCTTCATTTGCCATTGTTGAAACAGCTTTACCCCAAGGTGTTGATTCTGTTGATGGGTGATCGAGTGGGCAGACAACTTCGATGTATTGACCGTTCTTCAATGAGGCGGTGAAGTTACGTGTGCCAAAGCGTGGGTGGATTCCGCCATCAACAAATGTTGAACCAAGGCGTGAACCGAGGCGCTGCACAGTGTCAGCTAGTTGATCGTGGGAAGTCACATAAGAAACATGGTCTAAACGCATGGGGAAATTATTCACTACTGCCGGGGGTGGTCATTACCACCATCAAGAAGGGGTTGAAGGTTATGCAGTACAGCGCAGGTCTTTTGCCGGCAATTTGCCGTGCAGGTAATACGCATCGACTGCATCATCGATGCAGGCATTTCCGCGCCCCTGACCGGTATGGCCATCGCCGACAAATGTCATCAATTGAGAATTCGGTAGCATCTTATGCAGTCCTTGCGCCCACGCATATGGAGTTGCCGGATCGCCGGTTGTGCCGATGATGACAATTGGTGCGTTAGTCATCGTCTTTGTGACCTTCTCTGGAGTAGATGTTGGGAAGTACTTGCAGGTCAACCCGCTCATCGCAATATACGGTCCAAAGACTGGTGCAACAGCGCTGATCTTTGCTGCATCACTACGAATCTGTGCTGGTGTGCGGGCATCTGCAAAGTCGAGGCAATCAATAATTGCGCCGGAATCAAATTCATTATTGGGATATGTGCCATCTGCTTGGCGCCCGGTATATTGATCTGCAAGTTCGATATATGAATTACCGTACCCGTGCATCGCCTCGCTGATTGCCTTACGCAATTGTGGCCAGCCTTCTGCGCTGTCATATAAAGCAGATGCGGTGCCTACGACAAGAAGTGACTCGGTAACAACTCGAGTGTCGTTCTTCTTATTCTTTAGTGGCAGCGGCTTTGTGGCAGCCGCCTGCCAGATCTTCAGTAACGTCGCAGTCGCTTTTGCCGGATCGCGTGGCAGCGGACAAGCGCTCTGCTTTACACAATCTGCAATAAATGCTTGTAGAGCTTTATCAAAACCAACTGCTTGATTCTTTGTCTGTTCAAAGTTAGAGATATTGGGATCTACCGCGCCATCGAGAACTACATGGCCAATATTTTTTGGAAATAACTTTGCATAGAGCGCGCCCATATATGTGCCATAGGACTTGCCCATGTAGTTGAGCTTCTTATCACCTAAGGTTGCGCGCAAGATATCCATATCGCGTGCGGCATTTGCCGTTGTAAATGACATCAGATGTTGATTCTTGTTAAAGCATTTCTTGATAAATACTTTGCTATCGGCAATCGATTGCTTGAACTCTGCCAAGTTATCGGGCTTGCTATCTGCTGCGTAATTGGCATCGGTCTCACGGCTGTTAAAACATACGATTGGCGCAGACCTTGAGACTCCGCGAGGGTCAAAGCCCACGATGTCATAACGGTCCAAGATTGAGGGGCTGAAGATATATTCCGCGTTATAGGCGTAATCCACGCCTGAGGCACCTGGTCCGCCGGGGTTGATAATCAAGCTGCCGATACGGCGATTCTGATCTTTGGCGTTGTAGCGCAAGACTGAAATCTGAAAAGTTCCGGTCTTGATATGTTGGTAATCAATAGGAACATCGAGGGTGGTGCAATCAAATCCCTCGTAACAGTTGTTCCACTTCAACGTCTGCTTGTAATAATCGCTGAGGTTGTTGAACTTGGCGCTATGGGATGAGGTGTAGCCGAGCAGAGAAATTACTAGAGCGCCGATTACAGCTGCGATACCGATGACCTGCAATCGGTTGCGCATTTAAGCCTTAGCCAATCGACACATCAAAGCTTCGCATGTTAATAGCGGTGCCGCATTATGTGCCAAATTAGTACGCGCCTCCATGATTGCGCTCATCTTATTAATCGTCGAATGGTGGGGGTGCTTTGCAGCGTAAGTATTTATTGCATCGACCATATCGGTATTGATAATCGCATCTGCGCTACCAGCTTGCACCATCATCACATCACGATAGAAAGTTGCAATATCTAATAGCGCACCATCGATCGCATCACGAACCATTCGAGTCGAACGTGACTTCTGTTCCTTCTCAAGTTCTTTTACAGCCTTTGCCGCACCTGATGCCATACCGCGGCCTGTTGCGCCCTTGCCATATGCCTCTTGTAGCGATGCAATCTCTTTCTCGTCACGCTCGTCCGCTGCGGCGTTAGCCGATGTCGTCGCTAGATCTACCAAAGTATGTGCCGCCTTGAATGCTGCAGCAAGAGAGTTAAGTTGAAGTGGGAGCTGCATGATGGTGGTGCGATTGCTACGCACAGATTCATTGAGCGCTAAATACTTTGCACGTCCGATATGGCCTTGGCTTACGCGCGCAGCAAACTCAGCCATCGCTGGTGCAATGCCATCGCGATTGATTAATACCTGCGTCACCGCTGCATCACTCGGTGTATGTAATTGAATATGGCGACAGCGCGAACGAATAGTCGGTAAGACATCGTGCAAGGTCGGCGCACATAACAACCAGACGGTGCGATTGCCTGGCTCTTCAATCGCTTTGAGTAAGGCGTTTGCGGCAGATTCGGTTAAACGATCTGCATCTTCCATTACAACTACGCGCCAGCCGCCCATCGATGGCGCCCATGCGACGCGGGTCAGAAGCTCACGAATCTCTTCGACTTTGATGGATAGACCTTCGGTGCGGATAATCTCGATATCGGGATGGCTGCCATTCTTTGCGCTCTGGCACTCATTACAGCTGCCGCATCCTTGGTTGGTGCAGACGAGAGCTTGCGCAAAGGCAACTGCTGCAGATGATCGACCGCTGCCGGGCGGGCCGGTAAATAACCAGGCATGTGTCATCTCTTGAGTTTCAACGCCAGAACGTGATGCTTCGACCGC
>CAJBMC010000028.1 GCA_903954055.1 uncultured Actinomycetes bacterium
AATAGCACTGCGACGACCGCAATAATTGCCGCCTTCATCGGTGAGAAGACCAAGGTCTGAGTTCCGATTGTGAAGCCAGTATTGGAAAGTGGCGCCTTGATAATGAGATCTGCTCCGCCCCATTTCAATGTGATTAATGCGCGAATAATCTCGGCGAGACCAAGGGTTGCGATAATTGGTGCCACACTTGCAATCGCACCGCTACTTGTGTGCTTGAGCAAGATCCGCATAAATACAATCTCAATGAGCGCTGCTAGAAGTGCTCCACCGATCATTGCGATCAGGAGCGCAATCCAGAAGTTATCGAAGCGAGTGAGTGCTTCATAACCAAAGTAGGTAGATGCAAGCGCTTGGGCGGCCTGGGCGAAGTTGATGACGCGGGTTGAACGCCAGACCAATACCAAGGCGAGAGCCATCAATGAGTAAATCGATGCAGATGTAATGCCGATTAGTACGGTATTTATAAATTGAGCCATTAGTACCCCAAATATGCAGCGCGCACTGCTGGGTCTGAGATGAGCGATTGCGCATCACCTGTCATGACAACTTCACCTAAATTAAGAACAACTCCGGTATTGGCAATTTTCAAAGCGCTCATTGCGTTCTGTTCTACCAAGAGAACAGACAACCCAAATCGCTGAGCGATACTTGAGATCGCTTCAAATATTTGCTTCACCAATAGTGGCGCTAAACCAAGAGATGGTTCATCTAAAAGTAATAGTTCTGGCTTTGACATCAATGCCCGACCAATTGCCAGCATCTGCCGCTCTCCACCAGAAAGTGTGGATGTGCTCTGGTTGCGTCGCTCTTCCAATCGTGGAAATAATGCAAAGACTTCAGCTTTAGTGGATTTCGCCTCTGATTTATTGTGACGCCAGATTGCGCCAAGATCGAGATTCTCTTCAACGGTAAGTTCTGGAATTACCGACATGCCTTCAGAGACGTGTGCGACGCCATTTCGGACGTGAATTTCGGCAGCGCCTTTTAACAAGTTATGTTCATTCCAGGTCGCAGTTCCGGAGGTTGCAGATTTCAAACCGGAGAGCGTGCGTAGCAAAGTTGATTTTCCAGCGCCATTGGATCCGATAATTGCGGTGAGTTCACCACGAGCCACGGTGAAGCTGACATCAGAGATTGCCCGGATTGCTCCATGATGAACGGTGAGATTGCGAACCTGAAGTGTCACGATGCATCAGCTCCAAGGTAGGCCGAAATTACCGCGGGATCATTGCGAACATGATCTGGGGTGCCGGAAGAAATAACTTGGCCAAAGTTAAGTACATAGATTCGATCACAGACCGACATCACAACATCCATATGGTGCTCGACAATCAGCACCGACATTTCACCCGAAAGATCGCTAATTAATCGATTGAGCCACTCGATATCTTGCGCACCAAGACCACCTGCTGGTTCATCCAGTAACAGCAATTGCGGATTACTTACTAGGGCGCGCGCAATGCCGACACGTTTTGCATCGGGATAAGAGAGGGTGGAAGCAAGGCGATCCGATAGCCCTGAGGCGTAGACGCGTTCGAGCGCAATATGTGCGCGCCGGGCAAGTGCTTTCTCATCGCGAGAGTTAAGGCCGAGTGATGCCGCAATCAATCCAGTGCGTGCAAATCGTTGTGCGCCAATCATGACATTTTCCATTACGGTCAACTCTGGAAAGAGTCCGACTCCTTGCAGAGTGCGCGCAATACCGAGTTCGGCCAATTGATGTGTCGCTGGCCATTGAGAATTCTTAGAATCAAAGGTGAGCTCACCAGAGTCTGGTGTAACGATTCCACAAATTGCATTGAAGAGCGTTGTCTTACCGGCTCCATTAGGGCCAATTAATCCAACAACTTCTCTCTTGCCTACCGAAATATTTACATTTGTGAGTGCCTTAAGTCCACCAAAGGCGACGTTGACATCTTTGGCCTCTAATAGCTGCGAATTAGTAGACATGAGCAGAGTAGATTCTAGGCACACGAGGGCCGATTCGAGTCACAATCTCGTAATTAATACTTCCGCTTGCAGCGCCCCAATCATCGGCGGTGTATTCACCATGCGAGCCATTACCGAAGACCACAACCCAATCACCTGACTTTGCCGTCGAATCTGGGCCAAGATCTACAACAAATTGATCCATCGATACCCGACCAATGATGGGCGCACGTTTTCCATTAACCCAAACGCCAGCGCCCTTTGCGATTCGTGGAATTCCATCTGCATATCCCATTGTGACAACGCCAAGTTTGGTATCGCGCGATGTTGATTCAGATGCGCCATAACCAACAGGGGTACCGGCAGCGACATCTTTGACGAGATAGAGCGCCGCTCTTAATTGCATCGCCGGTCGCAGACCAAAATCTTTCGCAGAACCCATCGCTACATCTGGAGTTAATCCATAGAGCGCTATTCCTACTCGCACCATATCGAAGGCAGCTGCTGGATTGGTAAGGGTGGCCGCCGAATTAGAGATATGGCGCTTCACATCGGTGAATCCGAAACTCTTTAGCGTTTCAACCATCTCGTTAAATCGTGTGAGTTGATCTTGATTTTGGGCTTCGCCTGGTTCGTCGGCGCGGGCGAAGTGAGAGAAGACTCCAACAATCTCAATGCCTGCGACATCTGCCGCCTCAATATCTGACCACTCCCCTAAAAATCCACCGCGGCTCATTCCGGTATCAAGCTCGAGATGCACGCGCGCTCTCTTTTCAGAGGATGCGGCTTGAATCTCATGTAGCGCTTTGCGCGATCCAGCGGCGAGTTCAATATCGCGATCGATTGCGCTCTTAAAATCTGATCCAGGCTGTACTAACCAGGCGAGAATTGGCGCGGTAATACCTGCATCGCGCAAAGTGATGGCCTCTTCAAGAAGTGCGACACCGAGCATCGATGCTCCGGCACTGATGGCGGCTTGCGCAGTCGCAACGAGCCCATGCCCATATGCATCTGCTTTTACGACAGCAAGGAGTTCGGTACCGGATTTTTCTTTCAACAGCGCGACGTTATGTTTAATTGCGCTGAGATCGACGATTGCTTCTGCTCTCATCGTTCGAGCACCACCAATGCGGATGCAATTCCTGCATCGTGCGATAGCGAGAGATGCACATTGGCACCATCGATTAAATCTGCGATTTCGCCACGGAAGAGAAATGCTGGCTTTCCATTAGGCATGTTGATGATCTCTGCATCATGCCAAGCAAGTCCGTGCTCGGGGCTCAGCGCTTTATAGAGCGCCTCCTTGGCAGCAAAGCGCGCAGCTAAAGAAGAGTCATTAACTTTAGATTCAGATTCGGTGAAGAGTTTTTCCCGAAGTCCTGGTGTGCGTTCAAGGGATTGGTGAAATCTCTTGATATCCACGACATCGATACCGATTCCATCAATCATTGGCCAATAGTAGTTCAATGACATCGCCATGTGAACTGGGCGGAAAATATGAAGCTAGTGAAGTTGGCTATCGGATGGGAAATATCGATCAATCGCAATAATCAAGACCAATAGCGCTGCGCCTAGAAGTAATCCACCGAAAAGGTCCGAGAACCAATGTGTGTTTCTTATCAGCGAGACGGTGCAGACAGTGAGTGCGAGCGTTGCAACGCCAGCACTCGCTAAGCGTCCGCGGTAGCGATTGACATTCGCATATCGATAGATCAGATAAGCGATAACGCCCCAGATAAATATTGCATTCGAGGCATGGCCGCTTGGGAATGACATTCCACCTGCATGCAATACATCTAAACCAATACGCGGCTTGGTGCGCCCAAGGGTGTATTTAAATCCCCCCACCACGACATTGAGTGAAATAAAAGAGAGAAGACCTAAATTAATGGGTCGCCACGTTTTGAATCTTTGGGAGATATAGAGCGCAATCAGCAGGAGCGCAATACCGGAGATACTTCTGAGGCCAAGATCATCGAGGCGTCTAATGATGAAAGCAGAGATGCCCTTGAAATGTGGATGAGTTTTCTTGCTGAAAAATCTATCTATCTGAATGATGGGGCCATATGTAACAACTTGCTGCGTCACGAGAAGGAAACCAATAAAGAGAGCTGCGCTCCAATTGAGCGCTCTGCGCATCTGTTTGCGTCGAGTTTCGATCATGGCTTATTCAACGGTGACTGATTTTGCCAAGTTACGTGGCTGATCAACATCGGTGCCACGCGCAACTGCGATTTCATATGCGAAGACCTGCAATGGAACGGTTGCAAGGACTGGTTGGAATAAAGGTGAAGCAACCGGAATACGAATGATGTGCTCGGCGCCAATTACATCGGCGCCCTCATTAGCGATAACGATAACGCGTGCACCGCGAGCTTTAACCTCTTGAATATTGCTGAGCATCTTCTCATCAAGTTGGTGTTCATCTGCGGTCGGAAGAATCGCAATGACAGCAGTACCTTCTTCAATCAGAGCAATTGGTCCATGCTTGAGTTCGCCGCCCGCAAAACCTTCTGCGTGAATATATGCGAGCTCTTTAAGTTTGAGTGCGCCTTCAAGCGCCACTGGGTATTCGATTCCGCGACCCAAGAAGAGCACAGTGTTGTTCTTGACAAATTTACGAGTGAGTTCGCGAAGCGGTTCGATGGTTTCGAGAATCTGTTCGACTTGTCCTGGTAGTTCGAGCATCTCGCGATAAAGGCTACGAATTTCGGAGTCGCTGAGGGTTGAGCGAACTTGAGCTAATTTAAGGCCGATGAGGTAGACCGCGACAATTTGAGTAAGAAATGCCTTAGTGGAAGCGACTGCAATCTCTGGACCGGCATGTGTGTAGAGCACTGCATCGGATTCGCGTGGAATCGTGGATGAATTTGTATTACAGACTGCAAGTACTCGCGCACCATTTGCCTTTGCATGGCGGACCGCCATTAAGAGATCCATCGTCTCGCCTGATTGAGAAATTGCAATGACAAGTGAGTTCTTATCGACGATGGGATCGCGGTAGCGGTACTCGGATGCAATCTCTACATCAACTGGAATTTTCGCCCACTTTTCAATGGCGTATTTAGCAACCATGCCTGCGTGATATGCGGTTCCGCATGCAATGACAGAGATGCGCTTAATATCTTTGATTTCAGCATCTGACATATGAAGTTCATCGAGCTGGACTTGGCCGTTATCGGAAAGCCGTCCAATCAAAGTATCTGCAATCGCCTTAGGTTGATCGAAGATCTCCTTCAACATGAAATGTGCAAAGCCACCCTTCTGCGCAGCAGCTGCATCCCAGGTAATTTCATATTCGCGAAGTGGTAAAGCCTTGCCATCTAGGTCGCAGATTGAGATTCCCTCTGGTGAAATTGTGACAACTTCATCCTGACCTAGCTCTACTGCACGCTTGGTGTAATCAATAAATGCAGCAACATCTGAGGCTAGGAAGTTCTCACCATCACCGAGGCCGGCAACGAGTGGCGAATTACGACGGACTCCGACGATCGTATGGGGCGCATCAGCATGAATCGCAAGTAAGGTAAAAGAGCCACGGAGTCGCTTTACCGCAGCGCGCATGGCGGCGGTGAGATCTCCATTGTGTTCTTTGCGAAGATCAGAGAGTAGATGCGCAACAGATTCGGTATCGGTCTCTGATTCAAATGTGTGGCCGCGCTTTTCTAGCTCTGCCTTGAGCTCTGAATAATTTTCGATGATGCCGTTGTGAATGACAGCGAGCTTTCCCTCATTATCGAGATGGGGATGGGCGTTACGATCGGTTGGACCACCATGAGTTGCCCAACGAGTATGGCCAATTCCAGAATGCACTGTTGGAAGATTTGCCGGGAGTGCGCCTTCGAGATTT
This sequence comes from uncultured Actinomycetes bacterium, assembly GCA_903954055.1. GTDB lineage: Bacteria > Actinomycetota > Actinomycetes > Nanopelagicales > Nanopelagicaceae > Planktophila. The sequence goes on from CAJBMC010000028.1 coordinate 5,780, forward strand.
GAAAGTTTGCCAGCGCGCTTTTCTACAAAGAGAGATGTACCTGTGCCGAGTGCGATACCTGCAGAATCGTAGCCGCGGTATTCGAGGCGACGAAGTCCTTCGACAATCGGGGTAAAGGCAGATTGTGGTCCGGTGTAACCCACAATTCCGCACATAAATTAAATCCCCAGTTCTGCCTTAACAACCGCAGCAAGCGATGTTGCGATTTCTTGAGCAAGGTTATCACTTGCCGCTTCTACCATCACGCGAATGAGCGATTCAGTACCTGAGGCACGCAATAAGACGCGACCTTTATCGCCTAGTTTCTTCTCGGCATCAGCGATAGCTGATGCAACTACAGATGACTCTGGCAACTTATCTTTTGCAACGCCTGCAACATTGATGAGGACTTGCGGAAAACGCTGCATTGCAGATGCGAGCTGAGCAAGTGACTTACCAGTGCGAACAACCTCTTGCGCTAGTGATAGCGCGGTGAGGATTCCATCACCGGTACCGGCATGCTCGCGAATAATCAGGTGGCCAGATTGTTCGCCGCCCAATGAGTAGTCGCCTTCGAGCATCTTCTCGAGAACGTAGCGATCGCCAACAGCGGTGGTAATTACTTCAATATCTGCAGCCTTCATCGCGTGGAAGAAGCCGAGGTTGCTCATTACTGTGGCAACGATTGTTTGATCTTTTAACTTTCCTCGCGCTTTAAAACCATTGGCAAGAATTGTCATGATCTGATCGCCATCAACAATTGCGCCCGTGCCATCGACGGCAAGGCAACGATCTGAATCACCATCGTGGGCGATACCGAAATCTGCGCCTTCGAGGACCACAGCAGCTTGTAAATCTTCGAGGTGGGTAGAGCCGCAACCATCATTGATATTCCACCCATCGGGTGAGTGATGGATTGCAACTACTGTGGCGCCTGCTTTCTCATAGACAGCAGGCGCGACAAAGGATGCTGCGCCATTTGCACAATCGACCACAATCTTGAGGCCTTTGAGCGGTGTTGAAACCGATGCCAGTAGATGTTCGATATATGTGGCAGCTGCCTTTTCATCGTTTACGATGCGACCGACTGCGCGACCTGTTGGGCGTTCCCATGGTTCGCCCATACGCTTTTCGATAGCGGCTTCGATTGCATCATCGAGCTTTCCACCACCACGAGCAAATAATTTGATTCCATTATCTGGCATCGGATTGTGTGAAGCTGAAATCATCACACCGAGATCTGCGCCCGTTGCACCTACCAAGTGTGCAATCGCTGGAGTAGGTAGAACACCGACGCGATAGACATCAACACCTGCCGATGCAAGACCGGCAACGACTGCTGCCTCTAGGAATTCTCCGGAAGCGCGTGAATCTTGGCCGACAATTGCTATTGGTCGAGAGCTGCTTGCAGCCTCGCCGTTAGAACTTGGACGGCGGCCTGCATTGGATGAACTTTCAACCAAGATATGTGCAGCTGCCACAGCTGCTGATAACGCAACCTCTGCAGTAAGAACTGAACCATTTGCTAAACCACGAATCCCATCTGTTCCAAAGAGAGCCACGTGGACCTCCTTGTTACAAATGGGATTCTTGGTAATAAACTTTGGATTGAAAAGTTTGTTTAGCGCTTTGAGTACTGTGAACGCTTACGCGCCTTCTTTAGTCCGTACTTCTTACGCTCGATTACACGTGCATCACGTGAGAGGAATCCAGCCTTCTTCAGCGCTGGGCGGTTTGCTTCACGATCGATCTCGTTGAGTGAACGTGCAACGCCGAGACGAAGTGCGCCAGCCTGACCTGAAACTCCACCACCGTTGATGCGAGCAAATACATCGTATGAACCTTCAGCACCTACTGTGCGGAATGGCTCTGATACGAGTTGCTGGTGAACCTTATTTGGGAAGTAGTTCTCAAGTGTCTTACCGTTGACGACCCAGCGACCTGTTCCAGGAACGAGGCGAACGCGTGCAACTGCTTCCTTGCGGCGACCAGTACCAGCACCTGGTGCTGTGATTGCCTTACGGTTTGTTGCTGCTGCTGGAGTTGAAGAAGAGTAAGAAGTTGGAATCTCGTTCTCATCAAGTTCGAAAGTTGTATCTGACATATTCTCTATTTTCCTTTACTTGATGATCTGTGAAACTTGAGTGAATACATATGGGACTGGAGCTTGCGCAGAATGTGGATGCTCTGGACCTGCATAGACCTTGAGCTTTCCCGCCATCTCGCGACCAAGACGGTTCTTAGGAAGCATGCCCTTGATCGCCTTTTCTACAGCGCGTGTTGGGTGCTTCTCAAGGAGCTCGCCGTAAACAGTCGATGTAAGACCGCCTGGGAATCCTGAGTGGTGGTGTGCAAACTTTGTTGTTGTCTTTGTGCCTGAGAGCGCAATCTTCTCCGCATTGATAACGATGACGAAGTCACCCATATCCATGTGAGGAGCGAATGTCGCCTTATGCTTTCCGCGAAGAAGTGTTGCGGCATGAGTTGCTAGACGACCGAGCACAACATCCTGTGCATCGATAACGTGCCACTTACGGACGACGTCGCCTGCCTTTGGGCTATATGTACGCATGCTTTTATACCTACTTCTTCTCGTTGACTGTATTTCTTAAGCACCTACTGGTGCAGGGGATGAACTTTACCTGCCCGCATAGGCAGGGTCAAAATCGGGTCAAAATGAGCTAAAAGACTGGTTCTGGGCTCTCGTAGACCTGGCCGTCGTCGCCAAATACGAGAAAACGAGTAAATCCACGCGTAAACCAGCGATCGTGGGTGACGGTGAGGACGGTCCCTTCATAGGCATCGAGGGCGCGTTCGAGGCTCTCGGCGCTAGCGAGGTCGAGGTTATCGGTTGGCTCATCGAGCAAGAGCAAAGTTGCTCCAGATAGTTCGAGTAAGAGAATCTGAAAGCGCGCTTGCTGTCCGCCAGAGAGCGATGTGAACTTCTGCTCTGCCTGCTGATCAATCTCGTATTTGCGTAAGACTGATTTAGCGGGACCGAGCTGGAGTGAATGCATCTCCCACAAAATTTCGAGAAGGGTCTTATTTTCAAATTCAGGATGGGCGTGAGTTTGAGCAAAGTAACCCACCTCAACGCGTGCACCTAATTTAAAGGTGCCGGTATGTTCCAAATTTTCACCCGATATCAATCGGAAGAAGTGAGACTTACCGGTTCCATTTTTACCTAGTACGGCGATCCGATCTTGAAAGAAGACCTCGAAGTTAAATGGCTTGGTGAGATATTCACCAGAACCGTTTTCAATTGCAACATCTTCAAAGGTCAGAGCGCGAAGTCCGGTGCGGCCACCCTTTAAGCCAACCCGGACATCTTGCTCGACCGGTGGTGCGACTGGCGCGCCCGCTTCTTCAAATTTACGTAATCGAGTTTGCATCGCATGATATTTATTAGCCATATCTGGCGAGATAGCAGCTTGCACTTGAAGCGTCTTGACCAAAGTAATGAGGCGCTCATGCTCTTGCTCCCAGCGCAATAAAATCTCGGCGAACCGAGCGTTACGTGCTTTACGGGCATCGTGCCAGGTTGAAAACTTTCCACCATGAATCCACGCTGTATTTCCAGTGATGCCTTGCTCAAGTGCCACGATACGTGTTGCAGTATTTTCCAGAAGTTCGCGGTCGTGGCTCACAAAGAAGACTGTCTTCTTCGTTTCATTAATAACCTTCTCAAGCCAGCGCTTTGAAGGAACATCAAGATAGTTATCAGGCTCATCGAGCATCAGTACTTCTTCCGGGCCCTCTAAAAGTGCGCGCACGACTAACTTCTTCTGCTCGCCGCCAGATAAGGTGCTAACTAATCGATCTGCTACCTCATCAAAGGTCTTACCCAGCATCTCGGTGCAGCAGACATCCCAGATAACTTCGTATTCGTATCCCCCGACATCGCCCCATTCGATAATTGCTTGGGCATATGCCATCTGTGATTTTTCAGAATCTTCCGCAATCATTGCAGCTTCAGTTGCAATAACTTTCTCTGCTGCGCTACGAATATTCTTTGGCGCAACTGATAATAAAAGTTGACGTACCGTTGTCTCATCACGTACTGAACCTACAAATTGGCGCATGACCCCGAGACCACCGGTGATTGATACTTGACCTTCATCGGGAGATATGTCGCCGCAGATCATTCGAATTAACGTCGTTTTACCTGAACCATTAGGTCCAATCAGTGCGACTTTTGCGCCATCTCCTACTCGAAATGAAACTTCGTTAAGAAGTACGCGTCCATCGGAGAGAGAGTACTCAACTCCAGAGACATCAATATGGCCCATTACTTCTTCGCCTTTAGCTGTCCGTACATATCAAAGAGATCGCCACGGCGTGCAACGGTGATCCGTGCTCGCTCGAGTAATTGATCATCAGATGGGTAATCGACTTGGTAGAGAGTTAAACCACGAGCTGGAAATACCAATGAATCAGAGACCCGCTCTTTATTGGCTAAGAGTTCGGCTATCCATTCGACTGGTTTGCGCCCATCTGCGACGCAGACAATTGCCCCCACGAGATTGCGAACCATCGAATAGCAGAAGGCATCGGCAACCACATCAGCCACCAGTAATCCATCTTCAGTGCGTATCCATTGATATTTCTCGAGGGTACGAATCGTTGTTCCCCCCGCTTTAAATTTACAGAAGGCGGCAAAGTCGTGAGTACCGAGGAGCTTGGATGAAGCCTCGTTCATAACCTTTTCATCAAGATGGCGATACCACGGTGCAACATCGAAGCGTTGAGCCGGCGTAATTACCTGGTTGTCATCGAGAATCTTGTAAGAGTAATAGCGCCGCAAAGCTGAAAATCGGGCATGAAAACCTGATGGCGCATCGGTGATATCGGTTATGCGGATATCTTCATCGAGTAATCGATTGAGTTTATAGCGAAGATCTTTATAGGTGAGCTCGCGATCAAAGGCCACATCAGCTACATCGACATGGATTACTTGACCTGTTGCATGGACACCAGCATCGGTTCGCCCTGCGACAACTGAATCCACATCATGGCGGACAATTCGAGCAATCGCTTCTTCGACCATATCTTGCATCGTGCGCATACCTGGTTGGGTGGCCCAGCCTGAGAAAAGCGTTCCGTCATATGCAATATCGAGCCGCAAACGACGAAACCCGCCCTCTGGAAAGAGAGCGGGTTCGGCCATTTACTTCTTAAGCTTTCGAAACGATGAAGTTACGAATTACTTATCTGTAACGAGCTCGATCACTGCCATAGGAGCGTTATCGCCCTTACGTGGACCGATCTTTGTAATACGTGTGTATCCACCTTCGCGGTTAGCGAATGTTGGTGCGATCACTGTAAAGAGCTGGTGAACAACGCTCTTGTTAGCGATACGTGCAGCAACTTCACGACGAGCAGAGAGGTCACCCTTCTTACCGAAGGTGATGAGCTTCTCTGCCAAAGGACGAAGGCGCTTAGCCTTTGCCTCTGTTGTTGTGATCTTGCCATGCTCGAAGAGCTGCTCTGCAAGAGTACGAAGAATCAAGCGCTCATGTGATGGGCCTGAACCCAAACGAGGACCCTTAGTTGGCTTTGGCATTTGTTATATCTCCCTTATGCCTGATCCGCGTCAGCGAAGTCTTCATCTGATGCGTTGTAGTTCTGGTGTTGTGATGGATCGAAGCCTGCTGGTGAGTCCTTGAGAGACATTCCCATTGAGTGAAGCTTCGCCTTGATCTCGTCGATTGACTTAGATCCAAAGTTACGGATGTCGAGTAGGTCAGCCTCTGAACGGTTGATCAACTCGCCAACTGTGTGAATGCCTTCGCGCTTCAAGCAGTTGTATGAGCGAACTGTGAGATCGAGATCTTCGATTGGAAGAGCAAGATCGGCAGCAAGTGCAGCATCGAGAACAGATGGACCCATTTCGATACCTTCTGCATCAACATTGAGTTCGCGTGCAAGACCGAAGAGCTCAACCAATGTCTTACCAGCTGATGCAACAGCATCGCGTGGCTTCATTGATGGCTTTGTCTCAACATCAACAACGAGGCGATCGAAGTCTGTGCGCTGTTCTACACGAGTTGCTTCTACCTTGTATGTGACCTTAAGGACTGGTGAATAGATTGAGTCAACAGGAATGCGACCAATCTCTGCTCCAGCTGCCTTGTTCTGTACCGCTGTTACATAGCCACGGCCACGCTCGACAGTAAGTTCGATCTCAAGGTTTGCCTTGTCATTAAGTGTTGCAATGTGAAGCTCTGGGTTGTGAACCTCAACGCCGCTTGGGACTGCGATGTCAGCGCCTGTAACAGCACCTGCACCAGTCTTGCGGATGTAGACAACTGATGGCTCATCGTTATCTGATGAGAGAACAAGGTTCTTGATGTTGAGGACGATATCTGTGAGATCTTCCTTAACGCCTTCAAGAGTTGTGAACTCGTGGAGAGCTCCCGCAACGCGGATGCTTGTCACTGCTGCACCTGGAATAGATGAGAGCAATGTACGGCGCATTGAGTTGCCGAGTGTGTAACCAAAACCTGGCTCGAGAGGCTCGATGATAAAACGTGAGCGGTTCTCGCCAATTACTTCTTCGCTAAGTGTTGGACGCTGTGCAATTAGCACTGTTGTTCCTCTTTCTTCTCACGGAAACCCACTATTTGATTTCCTAGTTGTCGAGCCAGAGAGCTTTCGCCTTTGGCTAGTTAGCTACTGAAAAATTACTTGCTGTAGAGCTCAACGATGAGCTGCTCTTGAACCTGGGTATCGATCACTGATCGAGCAGGTACACCGTGGATGATGATGCGCATCTGTGATGCAACAACTTCCATCCACGCTGGAACAGCCTTCTCACCGAACTCGGCGCTAGCGACGATGAATGGTGTGAGGTCGTGTGACTTTGATACGACATCGATGATGTCCATTGGAGTCACGCGGAATGATGGGATGTTTACCTTCTTGCCATTCACAAGGAAGTGACCGTGGCGAACCAATTGGCGTGCCATATCACGTGACTTTGCAAAACCTGCGCGGAAGACAACATTGTCGAGACGTGTCTCAAGGATGACGAGAAGGTTTTCACCAGTCTTGCCCTGCTTGCGGTTAGCCTCTTCGTAATATCCACGGAACTGCTTCTCGAGTACACCGTAGATACGTGCGCACTTCTGCTTTTCACGCATCTGCAATAGGTACTCAGATTCCTTTGAACGGCCGCGGCCGTGCTGTCCTGGTGGATATGGACGTGATTCGATCGGACACTTTGGTCCATCGCACTTTGAGCCCTTGAGGAAGAGCTTTACTTTTTCGCGACGGCAACGCTTGCAGTCTGCTCCGGTATAACGAGCCATTTATTCTCTCCCTTTCCTTAAACTCGACGTGGCTTTGGTGGACGGCAACCGTTGTGTGGAGCTGGAGTTGTATCTGAGATAGCTCCAACTTCAAGTCCTGCTGCCTGTAGTGAACGAATTGCAGTTTCGCGTCCTGAGCCTGGGCCCTTAACGAAAACATCTACCTTCTTAAGGCCGTGCTCCTGTGCGCGCTTTGCTGCTGCTTCTGCTGCAAGCTGTGCTGCGAATGGAGTCGACTTACGTGAACCCTTGAAACCAACCTGGCCTGATGAAGACCATGAAATTACTGCACCGGTTGGATCAGTGATTGAAATGATTGTGTTGTTGAAGGTTGACTTGATGAAAGCCTTACCGACAGCAATGTTCTTCTTCTCCTTCTTGCGGAGCTTTACCTTGCCCTTTGTTGCGGCAGCGGTCTTTGACTTAGGAGCGGCCATTACTTAGTCACCTTCTTCTTACCTGCGATTGCCTTACGAGGACCCTTACGAGTACGTGCATTTGTATGCGTGCGCTGACCACGTACAGGAAGTCCCTTACGGTGACGGATACCTTGGTAGCTCTGAATTTCAACCTTACGACGGATGTCACCAGCGATTTCGCGGCGAAGATCACCCTCGATTTTGTAATTAGCTTCGATGTATTCACGAAGCTGTGCGAGTTCTGCTTCTTGCAGATCCTTAACGCGAGTATCTGGTGAAATACCAGTTGCCTTCAGCGTTTCATGGGAACGAGTAAGACCCATTCCGAAAATATAGGTGAGTGCAATCTCTACACGCTTTTCGCGTGGAAGATCGACACCGACTAGACGTGCCATTTAATCAACCATTCTGTATCCGGAGGTCCTCCGCAGTGCTCCTCGACATATTTATCGAGCCTCGGCCTACCGGTCCGGGGGTCTTAGATATTTCTATCTAAGTCGCACTACGCGTACTTATATTTAATTGTGTCGAGGTGTTTAGCCTTGACGCTGCTTGTGACGAAGATTTTCGCAGATCACCATTACGCGACCCTTACGACGAATGACTTTGCACTTGTCGCAAATCTTCTTCACGCTTGGATTAACCTTCACGTGATTCTCCTTGTTAAGCGAATTCTTTACAGTTACTTGTAACGGTAAATAATTCGACCCTTAGTTAGGTCATATGGACTGAGTTCTACGATTACACGGTCTGCAGGCAAGATACGGATGTAGTTCTTACGCATCTTTCCTGAGATGTGAGCCAAGACTTTATGTCCATTTGTTAGTTCAACACGAAACATTGCATTAGGAAGTGCTTCAGCTACAGTGCCTTCGATTTCGATCGCACCATCTTTGCTAGCCAAGTAACGCCACCCAATTTCTGTATCTCACATTAAACGAACACGGTTCAGCCCAGCCTAAAATCTGTGGATTTCGTGCTGGACAGAAGGGTGATTCTATGGGAGAGCCCCCTTATAAGGGAAATCCGCCTAAATCACCCTCATCTGTGAGGGCCGACACGCCGAATTCCGCGCGCCAGGCAGGGCCTTAGCTCTGGAAATCCTCACGGCGAACCCATGTGACCAAGACCCAGAGCGAACAGACCAGGGTCACGATCAAGGATGGGAAGTAGAAGAGCTTGTCGACGAAGATACCGATCGGTGGGCTACCTGGCATCAATCCGCGGAGTGAAATCAATGAATATGTAAGCGCTGCAGCCCAGGTCAATGAGGCAAGTGTTGGAGGGCGCTGACCTGAGACCACCATGTAGGTCATGATCGTCACTGAAGACATTGCCGTAATCATCAAGAGCAAGATAATCACAACGAGAAGCTTGGTTGAGTTAGAACGAACCGCCTCAAAGACAGATGAAGACTCGCCATTATTAAATTCATCGACTGCGAGCTGAAAAGACTTTGGATCCCCCAACTTAACTGTGCGGAATGCATCGTTCCACAGTCCATGGCTCATCTTGATATCGAAGGTGTCGATATTCTTTGTGTAATTGAGCGGAAGAATATTCTGCGAGACCTCATCGCCATTCTTCAAAGTTGAAACAGCGCTAATTGGAACTTCAAAGTTATATTGATCTAGCGGATACCAGCCGATATCACTCTTTTGTCCAGCACCTGGCTGTTCATCAATCTGTACATCAAAACCACCGGTTGGTTTATTTGCTTTGAAAGAGTAAACGTTGGTGCCGCCATTGCTTGCACCAATAACTGAATCAACAACGATATCGACATCTTGGGCTGGAACCCAGCCGCTCTTGAGGCGGTAACCAATATCTTCGGTATTTGGCCAAGGTAGGACGCGAGCATTTGCAGTACCTTCAAGTGGATTCACTCCAGTGATCTGCACCAACATCTCAAGGCGATTATCGGAGCTCATTTCAACGAGCTTTTTATCAATCTTCTCAGAATCACCGGCAGGGTTCTGCGAGATGAGCAGTACGACTCCTAGGTATGCAACAGCAATTGCAAAGAAGGTCTGAACGAACTTACTTCTAAATAGATGCATCTTTACGCCACCTTCTTATATCCCGTTGGGCACTTTGGATTTACTCCACTTACCTTCTTCTTTATATTTCCTTTTTGACATGTAATTGACTTAATTGATGTCGCCGATGGCGATTGCGATGGCGAAGAGGCAGGCGCTTCTTGGGTCAGCTTCGCAGTAATCACTGGCGCTGAGAATTGAAAATTCTTGGCGGTGAGGTACAGCCATCCGTTCTTCTCGCCAATAACAGTTGTCGCCACTTGTTGCGATCCATCTGAGCTAGTAATTGAAAGAGTTGCTTGAATCGGAGCTTTTGAAAAGCCATAGACACATCGGGCGACTTCAGAGCGCATCACGAGATCGTATGAACCTTTAAAGACATCTCCGGAAGTGCCATAGTGTGGCGCACCAACCTGATAAGAAAGAGTGCCTTCGTTCTTATCAAATACCGGCGGGCCACCTGAATATTGGGTCGAGTTCGTAGTCACAATTCCAGTAATTTTTGATGTGTCCTTAAAACATTGACTTGCACCATTCATCTCATTTGCAGATAATGTTCGAACGCTCCAGAACGACGGTAGAGCGGTCGCTTTATCATTGACATAAGGAAGCCATAATTTAAGTTGAGCCATTCCATCTGCCGCCCATGGGTCAGGCGAGATGATCACATTTCGGTTGAGCGGATCTGTTGATGGTCCTGAACGTCCACCTGCACAATATCCGAGATTATTTGCACAAGATGGCTTATAGCCTCCCTTTGCTACGTCATACCACTGCTTGAGCGCATCAGGCATCTCTGCATAGTGATACATCTTGTATACCGCCGGAACTGCAATTGGGTTTCCGCGGAATTCGAGCACGGATGAATTCGCGCCGGTGGTGATCTGAATATCTGGCGAACTAATTCGCCCATGCATCCAACCTCCAGGAACTTGTCCGAGTCGCGTAGTTACATAGAATCGAGTATCTGCAGGAAAAGCGTACTTCTGCGCACAAGCAGACTCTTTATATGAATTTGCAACACAGTACTGGTCACCGGAAAAACCGGGACCTTGAATTCCCCATCGGACCAAGCCGGTGTTGTGATCAGTAATTTTCGCCCAACCGGCATCTCTATTTTCATTTGATTTCGATAAGTAGCCAGATGTCTCTATGGCGACCGGCGTAATTCGTAGTTCGATGCTGGACGTGGTTGCCTGACCGGCTGCCGATACATCCCCCTTTAAGACCACTGATAAGTAATACTTATCGCCGCCATCATGTGGTGCCTGTGGAATCGAATACAGACTGCCTGCCACCCCGCTCGGTAGATTCTTCGTTGGATTTCCTTGAAATTCGTTCTGGGCATGATCTGGGAAATATCTACCAAAGACTGCGCTTGTCTTTACTCCTGCATCTGTAATCGTGCCGAAGTCAACGGTGCAGTTGATATCTGAATCGGCAACACATCGTGGAAGTACGGCTTGATAACTCATGACCGCGCCGATACAGCGAGAATCTTCAAGGCTCTTGCAGGTTGGATCTTCCGTAAATACGGATTCATTCATTCCGTGCATTAAGAAAGAGGGTACTTCTCCCGGAGTTGCATCTATAAATTGCTGAATATGCTCGCCAAGCGCAGCATCGTCCGGTTGTGCCCATGAACGACCGGGATCTCCCACTGAATTAATTGTGGCGCTGCCAGTCGATGTCAATCCGGTAGAAAGCAGGAGCGTCAAAATTATGACGTAATATTTTTTCATTGCTAAGCCTTCTTCTTATACCCTGCTGGACACTTTGGATTAACAGCTGTCACCTTCTTTAAAGTTTTGCCCTTTACACAGGTAATCGTGTTTAAAGCCGATGGCGAGGACTTTGGCGAATCTGCCTTCGATGAAGGCTCTTGAGTGAGTTTTACCTTTACCGTCGGAGATGAGAATGTAAAGTTATTTGCTGAGAGGTAGAGCCAGCCATCTCGCTCTCCTAGAACAGTTGTTGCAACTTGCGAAGTGCCATCTGCCGAGAGAATTGAAACTGATGCCGAT
>CAJBMC010000029.1 GCA_903954055.1 uncultured Actinomycetes bacterium
GAGATGGCTCGCATCACCTCTATGGTTGTTACCGCACAAGGAAGTAAGTCTCCAATCCAACAGGGTGCAGATAAAATTGCTGCCTACTTTGTTCCGACGGTAACGCTGCTCGCTATTGGTACCTATCTCTATTGGTACTACCTCGGTAATAAAACTCTTACCTTCTCCATCTCGACCGCAATCACAGTATTGGTGATTGCATGCCCATGCGCACTCGGTTTGGCGACACCCGTTGCACTTCTCGTGGCATCGGGCCGTGGCGCGCTTCGGGGAATAGTTATTCGCCAACCTCGCGTGCTTTCAGCTGCTCGCACAATCAATACCGCCATCTTTGATAAAACTGGAACGCTTACCGATGGAACGATGCATGTCACTGATGTGGAGATTCCCATCTCTGCACAGAAGGTTCTTGGCTCAACATTCGCCGGAATATTGGATGAGAAGAATGTACTTTCGTTGGCGCTTGCACTCGAGAGCCAGAATGATCATCCAGTTGCAAAGGCGATCGTTGATTACTGCACATCTCGTTCTGCCCAAAAATTATCGGTCTCTGAATTCTCATTAACGCCAGGTGCTGGCGTTGCTGGTCGAGTGAGCGCATTTGGAAAGAATATGGTGGTCATTATCGGCTCACCAGATTCTGTAACTCATAGCGCTACCGCACTGGATGGAGCCCTGATTGAAGCAGTTGCACGTGCTAAGGCAAACTCACATACCGCATCCTTACTAGCAGTTGATGGCGTTGCAGTCGCACTCTTTGCAACCGGAGATCTCATCAAGCCAGATGCACCGGCGACAATCAGCGCTCTCGGAGAACGAGGAATTGAGAGCTGGCTGGTTACCGGTGATCACCAAGAATCTGCTGCAAAGATTGCCGCGCTTGTAGGAATTTCACCAGATCGTGTCATTGCCGGAGCAACGCCGGAAGGCAAGATCGCTAAAGTGAAAGAACTTCAAGGTGCTGGTCGAAAAGTGCTCATGGCTGGCGATGGCGTCAATGATGCTGCAGCTCTTGCGCAATCAGATCTCAGTATCGCAATGGGAACTGGAACAGATACCGCTATTTCGACGGCGGATATCACCTTAATGCGCCCAGAATTAATGGGAATTGTAGATTCGCTCAAACTTTCAGAGAAAACGCTAAAGACTATTCGTATCAACCTCGGTTGGGCATTTGCCTATAACGCGATTGGACTGCCGATAGCTGCACTGGGCTTTATGTCACCGATGTATGCGGCAGCTGCAATGGCGCTCAGTAGCGTCTTCGTTGTTACTAACTCGCTTCGAATTCGCTAACTTCCTCAGTGCCGATAAAGGTACGAATAAATGAGATCACTCCGATATAAATCGGAAAGGCAATCATGATGCAATCTGCCAATTGCGAGGTTCGAATTCCCTCGCTATTGGAATAGTTCCAAGACAAGATAAAGAGCGTGACGGTATAGATGACTCCGAAGGGAAGGGTGACAAATCTCCACTTCACAACGCGAACCAAATGTGGGAATTTAATATTAGTTAATTGTGAAACCGCAAGTAAGACAGTTATTACTGCAACCTTCTGTTGAGAGAGGTTAAAGATAAGGAAGGTCGGAACTGCAAGATTCCAGACCGCTGGAAATCCATTGAACCAATGATCTTCGGTGTCGATATCCGTGCGAGCAAACCAGAGGGCAGAGAGCAGAAGAACAAGTGCTGCGATCAGAGTTTGAAAATCTTCCGGGAGCATTTTGAGGCGAAGCATCAGCGCGATTGGCACCACTACGCAGGTCACATAATCAACGATGAGATCGAGAACAAAACCATCAACACGTGGGGCGTTAAAGACAACATCAATTTTGCGAGCGATCGGACCGTCGAGGCCATCGAGCACCTGGCAGATCAAGAGCCAGATGAGGGCGCCACGGATATTTCCATCGATGACTGCCTGGAGCGCCAAGAGACCGGCCGCTGCACCACTTGCAGTCATGACATGTAGCGCATAGCCGGCGCTGCGGATCGTGCGTTCTTTCATAACCAATCCTTTGTAAGTCTGTGAAGAATAGCTAATGGCCGCCCTAAATAAGTTGCATTTAGGACAGCCATTTCGCAGTGCTGATATTGGTAGCGGGGGCAGGATTTGAACCTACGACCTCTGGGTTATGAGCCCAGCGAGCTACCGAGCTGCTCCACCCCGCGTCGGTAAGCGCAATTCTATGTGAGTTGCGCTTACTTCACCAAATCGAGTGAATTACCCGGTTGATTACCCGATTACTTGCCTCGTGATTGTGCAGCAATCGCAGCAGCAATCGCAGCCTTTAAACGATCTTGCGCACGACCGTAGGCAGCGAAGTCACCCTTTGCCAATGCAGACTGTCCATCTGCAATTGCTTGCTTTGCACTTGCAAGTGCTGATGATAAATCTGCTGAACTATTGGAAGTCGTTGGCGTTGTTGACGCTGTTGTGGTGCCGGAGTTTCCACCAAATACTTGATCGAGAGCACCCTTCAGTGAACTATCAAATCCAATGACATCACCAAATGAGACAAGCACCTTTTGAAGCAACGGATATGCAGATGTATTTGATGTTGCCTTTACATAGACCGGCTGCACATAGAGCAATCCGCCGCCGACAGGAAGTGTAAGGAGATTTCCTAGGACAACATCGGAACCACCTTGGCGCAGAAGTGACAAGGCATTTGCCACATCAGGTTTTGCTTCAAAGTTCGATGCAATCTGTGAAGGTCCGGCGATATTGGTGCTTCGTGGAAGTTGAAGCACAGTGATCTTTCCATAATCAGGACCAGGCTTTGAATTAACAACTGCAAATGCGGTGAGGTTTTCACGAACACCTCGTGGCACGAATGGAGTTGTTAATGAAAATGCCGGAGTCTTCTGATTAGGTAACTTCAAAGTTAAGTAATAAGGAGGTTGTGCAGCGGCATTGCTACCAAATGTTGATGGATCACTTGGAATTCGCCAGAAATCTTGACCGCCATAGAAAGCTGCTGCGCTCTTAACGTGATATGAAGCGAGGATGTCACGCTGAACACGGAAGAGATCTTCTGGGTAGCGGATATGCGCCATGAGATCGGCAGAGATTGCGCTCTTAGGCTTTACTGTCTTTGGGAAAGCCTTCATCCAACTCTTGAGCACAGGATCCTTCTCATCCCACTGATACAAGGTCACATTGCCGTTATAGGCATCAACCGTTGCTTTTACAGAGTTGCGGATGTAATTCACGCGCTGATTACCCTGAGCTGTAATCGATGCGGAATTCTTTGTGAGCGCATCTGATGTTGATGCAGCGAGAGAAGTTCCTTCAGAGTATGGATAGCCAGCACTTGTTGTGTAACCATCAACAATCCAAACGATCTTTCCGCTGACAACTGCTGGATATGGATCTCCATCGAGAGTAAGCCAAGGCGCAACCTTCGCTACACGTTCGCGTGGATTTCGGTTATAGAGAATCTTTGAATCTTTATTAATCAAGTTTGAGAGCAAGATTCGTTGTTCGCCATATTTGATTGCGAAGACCAACTTGTTAAAGATTCCACCGACAGGAACTCCACCTGTACCGGTGTAGGTGACGTTCTTCTGACCTGATGCAGAAGTGTCATCTGGATAATCGAATTCGACCGGAGTTGCCTTAGCGCCATTGCCCTTGCCACCAATAATCGAATAGGCAGGTGAATTCTCGCCAAAGTAGATACGTGGTTCGAAGGTTCCGAGACCACTTGTTGGAGGCAGATCGCCAACTAAGAAGCTTGGCTTTCCATCTGCATCGACGGTATTTCCATATGCTGCAACAAATCCAAATCCGTGGGTATAGACCAGATGGTCGTTAATCCAATTGCGACTTGGGTTTCCATCAATATTGAGTTCGCGCACTGCAACAACTGCATCACGAGTTGTGCCATTAACGGTGTAGCGATCAATATCAAGCGATTCGGTAAAACCGTAATAAGGCTTAATCTGCTGAAGCTGACGGAATGTTGGTGATAAAACATTGGGATCCATCAAGCGAATATTGTTTATTGTTGATGCATCACTCGTGAGCTGTCCAGAGCTTGTCGTCAGAGTCGCGTTGTAATCCTGAACATCAACATTAGTCAGGCCATATGCTGCACGTGTTGCATCGATATTACGCTGAATATATGGGGCTTCCTTCGATGACTCTGATGGCTTTACCTGGAACTGCTGTACCGCGCCTGGATAAATTCCTGCGATAAGAACTGCTGAGACGACCATCAGCGCGGTTCCGGCTGCTGGTAGCAGCCATGAACGACGGATGATATTTGCAAAGAAGAGGAGGGCGCAGATAACTGCGATTCCGGCGAGAATTGCCTTAGCCGGCAAGGTCGCATTGATATCTGTATATGTTGCACCAGTAATCAATTTATTCTGCTTCAGTGCGAGGGCATATCGATCAAACCAATATGAGACCGCCTTCATTAAAACAATCAATCCAAAGAGAATTGAAAGCTGCACGCGAGCTGCAACGGTTGTGCGATCGCCTGTTCCTTGAGTACGAATTCCACCATACATATAGTGAACGAAGATTGTGGCAAGGGTTGCGATGACTAAGGTAGAGATCGCCCATGAAATTAGCGCTTGGTAGAGCGGTAATTTAAAGGCAAAGAAAGATATATCTAAGTGGAATTGAGGATCCTTCACGCCAAATGAGGTGGAGTTCTTAAAGAGCAACCACTCTTTCCAGTAAAGCGTTCCGGAGGAACCAGCAAAATATGTCAGTGCTAGGAAGAGCGCGAGAAATACCCATCGAAGGATCGGCTCGATTTGAGCACGAATGCGTTCGACACCATTGAGCTCGATTGCTGTTGGCACATAAAAAGGGCGACGCTTATATGCAAGATAGATGTTGAGCGAAATCAAAATAGAGCTGAGTAGTCCGGTGAGCAAGAAGAGCTCGACCTTGGTTGAAAGAATCTTCGTCCAGACATCTGTAAATTGAACAGATTTAAACCAGAGCCAATCGATATAGAAGCCACTCAAGGAGATAAATATTGCTCCGAGGGCGACGAGAATTCCGGCTGTAATTGCTAGCGGAGTGCGATTTCTATTCATGCTCCTACGCTAGCGCACCCATGAATTCCTGCAGAATCGAAGGCTTTATCGGGGGCCATGAGGTACTTAATCGCCTGGTCAATCTTCTCAATCGCGATCACCGAGATGCCCCCGACCTGCTTGGGAAGCTGCTGACAATTCTGAGTTGAGATAAAGAGGATAGATGCGCCGGCTTTGCGCGCTCCAATAATCTTCTCGGTGACTCCCCCGATGGCGCCGATTGTGCCATCGGCTGCAATGGTTCCGGTCCCGGCGATATTTCGGCCTTGCAGAATATCTTGCGGCGTTAGTAGGTCAATCAATCCAAGGGTAAAAACTAGCCCACCACTTGGGCCACCGGTGTTCTTCAGTGAAACCTTTATCGAGGCATCGCTTACCCCAGCCAGATTTACATCTGGAAAATTGCGACCAATTGCATTAACCGCCGCCTTCAGCGCAGTGCTCTGAGATTTCACCATATCCCGGTAGCCGCTCTTACTTTCCTGCACATCTGTCGTACCTTTTATATACATCACAGAGCGCGGAAGCACTACGCAATCTCCTTGAATC
Organism: uncultured Actinomycetes bacterium; assembly: GCA_903954055.1. Classification (GTDB taxonomy): domain Bacteria; phylum Actinomycetota; class Actinomycetes; order Nanopelagicales; family Nanopelagicaceae; genus Planktophila. The sequence continues at coordinate 5,614 of CAJBMC010000029.1, forward strand.
CAACATCCAAGAACCTCAACGCCGAAAACCTTTGTCTCTGGGTTGGTTACGTAAATAGTTAATAAATTAAGTTGACCATGCACCGGGTAGGCGCGCACATTATCCGCAGTATTGATGGAGAGAACTTTGGGAAAGAGCTTGGTCACCGGCCCTGGTGAGATCAGGAGAAAATTCATCGGCGCAGCAAGCGAGGCAATTGCAATGACCCCAACGATTACCTTGATGAGGAGCGGGGTCCGTGAAAAACGAAGAGTGTTAGTTCTTAGGCTCATCATTACGGAACGAGTTTTGGAAACGTTCAAATTGATTAACGGAACGCGATGTTCCCTTCTCGAACTTCTTCTTAAATCGGGAGATCCACACGACATATACGAGCGCGCCAATGACTCCGGCGAGCGGGACTAGCCACCAAATAAGCGCCGCAAATGCCGAGGAAGCTGCGAGCGGAGTGATGGACATAGAAATAGAGTAGTACCCACGGGAAGAAAGTGCCCACTTGAGGTGTTCTATATCTTAGGTATTCAGAACGTTAGGTCGTCGTAGAGAGAGGTCGCACCATGGCTCCATTTGGTTTTACACCTGATGAAGGTGGCGATGAGGGCAACCGTGAAAATCTCGAAGCGATGATGCGCCAGATGCAAGAGCAGATCAAGCAACAATTTGAGCAACTCGGCATCAATGGATTTGGAAAAGATGGATTTGGTTTCAATAACCCAGCAACCGAGTCGCTCCCACTTGCACCAGTGCGCGATACAAGTAAGAAATTTGTTGCAGCAAATGGTTCTCAGCCACTTGGCACCAATGATGTGACCGCAATCAATAACGCCTGCGAGATTGCAGATATCTGGCTTAACGAGGCGACTGATTTTCCGGCAACTTCGTCCGCTGCCACCCGAGCAGTGAGCCGACTCGATTGGATTGATGAAACTCTTCCTGGCTGGAAGGCAACGATGGAGCCCCTTGCCACAGGGCTCAGTGCCGCAATTTCTACCCTGCTCGATGAAGCGATCAACGCCTCTGGCAGCGAATATGAAGAGCAGATGGCGGCGGCACCGATTGGCGCCATTGCAGGATTATTACGCACCTTTATCGGATCCATGATTGCAACCCAGCTAGGTCAGGCAGTAGGTGCAATTGCAACTTCAGCGACTGGTGCTCATGATGTGGCGCTTCCAATTCTCGAACCAGCGAGATCATTGCTGATTCCAGAAAACATTGATGCCTGGGGCGCCGATACTGAAATTCCAAAGTCAGAGGTTTATCTCTTTCATGCACTTCGCGAAGGGGCAGTTGCGCGTCTCTTTCACCATAATCCTTGGATTGTTTCTTATATCCGTAGCGCAATAGTTGCGTATGGCGCGGGAATTCGCATTGATCTCGAAGCGATTCAACGTCAGGCCGAAGATGCAATGCAAGGAATGTCTGAAAACGGCGAACAATCTTTTACATTTTCATTGGACTCTGGAATGTTCACACCGGAGGAGACCCCATCACAACGCGAAGCACTTTCAAAGTTAGAGACTGTGCTTGCACTTGTTGATGGTTGGGCAGATGATGTTGCAACGCTTGCAGCGGGTGATCGAATTCCATCAATTACTGCGCTTCGAGAATTACAGCGACGTAAGCGAGCAACGAGCGCACCTTCACAACAACTCTTTAAAACTATGTTGGGGCTTGAAGTTTCACCAAAACTTTCGCGAGAGGCGAGCGCCTTCTGGAGTCGAGTCCGCGAACTCAAGGGAACATCTGCTCGTGATCAGATATGGAGTGGAATTCTTCCCAGCGCCACTGAGTTGCTTGCGCCAGATCTCTTCCTCGCTTCTACAGAAATTCCCGATGACCTCTCAGGTTTGCTCTAAAGCTTTATCCCTTCAGTTGGAGATAGAAAAGCAGTTGGAGATAGAAAAGCGAAGTCCCCGGGGCCACATTTAATATCTGCCTTCCCCTTGCAGATATCAAACGGTTATCCGAGGACTTCGTAAGCGCAAAGTACGCAGAAAACACCGTGTGTGCAAATAACGTTTCAGTGATTCGCGCCTACAATTCCTCAATCAAAGGTCGAGAGTATGAGCTCGAAAGATTGGCGGTATGTATGGACGATAGCGAGGCGCCAACACTTCCCGGAATTTCAGAGGGCGAGATTCTCGTCATCCGGTCAACGCGTCGTAAGAAATCTGCATCCGCCTATCGACAGGGCGGAAGAATTGTCATCTCACTTCCAGCGCGAATGAGTAAGGCAGAGGAAGCTCAGGTTGTTCCAGAGTTGATCGCCATTATTCGCGGGCGAGAAGAGGCGAAGACGCCGAGTGAAGAGGCGCTAGCTAACCGGATTGATTCCTTGCTCTCCGAGTTGGCTCCGGAAATCACGCTACGCCCCTCGAGTGTGAACTGGCGCCCGATGCGCGAGCGCTGGGGCTCCTGTACCAGCGTCGACCGGACAATCCGCATCTCAGACCGTCTCAAGCTCGCTCCCGACTACGCCCTCGATTATGTCCTCTTCCATGAGGCGATCCACCTCCAGCACTTCGACCATGGGGCTGAATTCACTGAGCTCTTATCCCGCTTTGAGGACTCTGAGCTCGCTACCGCCTATCTCGATGGCTGGGAGGCGGCAGAACGGGCGATGCTTGACCCCGTCGAGCTTAAAAAGCTCGGCGCGAAGGGCTAGTCGAGCTGAAAAAGCTCGCTCGTCGCCCATAAACCGGGAATAGGGCCTAGAAAAAGATTAAGCGTAAATTTATCCCCACTTACGCCTAATTGAGCGTGGAGCGGAGTATGGTTTAAACCAATACGCGTAGCCACAGAACAGGGGCGACGCCGATTGGAGGCAATCATGACAGAGACATACAAGGGTGACGCTTACTGCGTTAAGTGCAAGGAGAAGCGTGACTTCGAGGGAACTGTAAAGGTCTCTGACTCAGGTCGTCGCATGGCACAGGGCATCTGCCCAGTCTGCGGTACCAAGGTCAACCGTATCCTCGGTAAGGCACAGTAATAAAACTTTCCTAGCAGAACGTTTGGCGCGCTAAGCACCCAAATAGAAGAACGTAGTTGAACCCCTCGCATAACGCGGGGGGTTCTTCTTTTCTCACCCATCGTCTCTAATTGCGGCGGTACTCCACAGCGAAAGATGCGAAGCGCTCGCAATACACGCGGGCTCATCCAAGATCGCCGCTATGACACACCAGCTCAAAACTCGATACAGCCTGCTACGCGGATGCTCCCTCTTTGAATTCGCAGCAGGCGACCGCGCTCAACCTCACTATCTCATTGGAAGCTATTCGAATGTAGTCGCCGTCACTTCGGCGCATCAACGGACCGCACTCACTCAACTAGCTCGCGGAGAAGATCCGCTGGAAACCGTGAGCGAATCCGTTCGAGAGAACCTGCGTGGCTTTATCTCCACACTCATGCAACGTGGACTGCTCAATGATCGAGCTCAAGAGCTCCGAACTCCGGCACGGAATCTTGATGAGATTTCAGCGAGTGATATCGCTATCAATCAATTGCGCGCTCGTTCGGCTCCCGAACTTCTGCAATCAGAGTGGATCGATAGCGTAGGTGATGGCGGAACATCGACACTCGTTGCTCGCGCACAACACCTTGTCGAATTGTCGGGTAGATCCCGAGTCATCACGCTCCTTTACTCAATCTTGCTCGCAAGCGGAGTCACTCAAATCCGATTTTCTGATCCACATTTCAAACCTGTTGTCAGTGATCTTGATATTGGTTTTGGCGCGCTCTCAATGAGTGATTTTGGCGCACATTATTATGAGACTCATCTGCGACGCCAACGTCAGCTTTCACTCTTTCCGATTGATAGAGCAGTAACTGCAGATTCTCATTGTGCTACGCCTATTATCGCGATCCACTCTGGTGATTGTGATCCAGTCCAATTATTAGAGTGGAGCAATAAGAAAATACCTCACCTCGTAATACATCCGCCAGTAGGCGATGAGGTTGTTGTGGGGCCTACGGTAATTCCAGGTGAAACGCCATGTAATCGCTGTCTATCTCTTTATGAGATTGATAATTTTGGATTTACGACATCAAATCGGATTGAACTTACTGCAGTCGATGAGTTACCGACAGCTACCGCACATTATGTCGCCGCGATAGTTGCTTCTCAGATTCTCAACTTTATCGATTACCTCAACTCTGATAAATCGAAGGAAATTATTCGCAATACCGGAATCGGCGAAATTACCTATATCAATTTTCAGCGGTTAAATGAGCCGCAGGTGGTGGCGATTGCTCGCCATCCACTCTGCGGCTGTGACGCTTAAGCTGCAATAACCTGACGTGGTGGTCGACCCGGACGGCGTTTACGTTCGATGATCACGCCATCTTCGATCAGTTGGCCGCCCCAGACACCGACGGGTTCGCCTCGATCAAGTGCGCCTTCTAAGCATGCGTTCTTCATCGGACAGGTGCCACATAATGACTTCGCAAGATTAATCTCGAGATCAGAGTCTGAGAAGAAGAGCTCGGGGTCAGCGTTATGGCAGGGCAAGGTAAAGGCCTTGGCGTTATCGGATGTATATGTGACATCCTCCAAGCCGATAAATTGATCTGCCCAACCTTCTACCTGTAACTCGCTGTAGAGAACTGTCATCGCCCCTACCTCCTTATCCTTTTCGTTTGCCTTCATCTCGTTTGGTTTTAGTTTTGAAAATAAAAAAGGCCCCTTTAAATCCTTAGCGGATTTAAGAGGCCTTGTGGCGCTGTTATCGGTTAGCCGATAGTTGCTCCTGTGGCCTCAACCACTGCATAAAAGTTGGCGTAGAACGCTGACTTTGTAGCTGTGGGCCAATTGCGCTTATGTGTGCACTTAGCGGCTGTTGAGGTTGTGTGAGCATGTGAAAGGGCAGCAGCGCGTGAAACGCCTGCTGGTGCAACGAGAGCCATTGATGACATTCGTTGATCCTTTCTCATAATTCCCGACTCGGATTGAGTAAGGAGTGATAAGGGTAAAGGGTCAGGTGCGATTCGTGCAAGGTAATTAAATTCGGGTAATTAAACCCGGGTAATTAAACCCGGGTAATTACCTAGGGAATAAGCGTGGATTCACGCAAGAATCGTGAAGCTTCAGCTCGATAGGTGATGTGGAGGTCGGCTTTGGCGCGGGTCATTCCCACATAGAAGAGTCGTCGCTCTTCGGCAATGACTGCATCGGTGAGGGTTGTGCCTGAGTTGGTGAGCGGCAAGATTCCCTCAGATGCGCCGATGAGAAAGACGCGCTCCCATTCGAGACCCTTTGCCGCATGCAAAGTAGCTAATGTAATTACCGGCATAGTCGGAGGATTGTTCTGCTGAACGCGATCTTCAACTTCGCGTAAATATCCGCGCAAGGTCTTCGGTTGAAAGTTTGGACTCTCATCGAGTTCGCGGCCTAAATGGAGAAGCGCAGCGATTCCATCAATTGATTCACCAGTTAAAAATGGTTGCGCAATCGATCTGAGCTCATCAATCCATTGGCTATCTTCAGCTGGAATCACTGATGCCTGACGTACCTGCTTTAAGAAGTCGCGGACATCAGTGCGATCGAAGAAGCGCTCGGTGTTGCGCACTTGATAAGGAATGCTTTCGCGATTCATTGCGCGTTCGACCGCACTTAATTGCGCATTGGTGCGCGCAAGTATCGCAATCTCCTGCGGCGGTGTTCCCTGCGCCATTAAAGACGTGATATCAGAGAGCACACCTGCAATCTCTGATTGCTCATCTTTAAAGCCTTGTACCGATGGCTTGCTGCCGTGATCATTAAATGCCACAAGTTCCTGCCCCATAGCGCCAACTCGAAGAATCGAATTTGCGGCAAAGGTGATCTCAGGAGTTGATCGATAACCGGTGCTGAGACGAATGACTTGCGCATCTGGAAAACGTTGGGTGAAGGTATTGAGAAAGACGGGAGTTGCACCGGCAAATGAATAAATAGTTTGGGCTGGATCTCCCACGACACAAATGTCGGTACGAGTTCCAAGCCAGGCATTGATGAGACGCTGCTGAACTGGTGAAATATCTTGATACTCATCGACGGTGAAATAACGATATTGGTTCTGAACTCTTTCGCGCACATCGCGTTCTTCTTCTAACATCGCAGCGGTCAAGAGCAGCACATCTTCAAAATCGATTGCGAGCTCCTGCTTCTTTATCGATTCATAGGCGGTGTAGAGCTGAACGAGATGTTCGGCATTGACGCGAGGTTTTGTGAGTCGTTGTGAAATCTCATCAATAAAATCTTCCGGCGCAACTTGTGAAACCTTTGCCCACTCAATCTCAGTTGCAATATCTCGCATGAGCTCACGATTATGTGTTGAAATCTTCTCCGTAAGACCTGCTCGACGAACTGCCTCGGAGATAAAACTTCCCTTTGATGTAATCAAATCAGGTGTACGGCCACCGAAGACCGTTGGCCAGAAGAATAAGAGCTGCTTCAGCGCTGCGGAGTGAATCGTTCGTGCGGCAACGGTGGGAACGCCTAAGGTGCGAAGGCGTGCCCGCATCTCACCTGCTGCACGTGCGGTAAAGGTAAGTGCGAGAACTTTCTGCGGATCCATAGTTCCGATTGCCGCTGCATAGGCGATGCGATGAGTAATGGCACGAGTCTTTCCGGTACCAGCGCCAGCGATGACACTTACTGGACCACGAGTGGCAAGTGCTACTGCACGTTGATCATCATCGAGCGCTTCAAGAATTGCATTGGGATCAAGAGTTGAGGGCACAAAGCCATCTATCGCCATGTCTCACCGGCTAATTTTGAAGAATCGAGCGAGGTTGCACCGAGCCAACCTTCAATCATTCGACGCGCAACGCTGACAACTGGTGGCAAGAGCAGCGAGCCAATTTCGGCAGCTGCCTTGAGCTCTGCTCTTGAAAACCATTTCACTTCAGTAATCTCTTCACCATCCGGATGAGCATCCTCTGGCTGATCAGTAATCGCCTCAAATGCAATCATGATGCTTGCTGGAAATGGCCATGGTTGGGAGCCAAGATATTTAATTTCAGTAAGTTTTACGCCAGATTCTTCAAAGGCTTCACGTGCAACACATTGTTCAAATGTCTCGCCAGGTTCGAGAAATCCAGCGAAGGTCGAAAATCTACCGTCCGGCCATGATGGTTGGTGGCCGAGCAATATCCGATCTGCGCGATCTTTAATCAAAACAATAATTGCCGGATCTGTACGTGGGTGATGTTGGCTCTGATCTACATCGCAGATGCGGGCAGCGCCGGCGAGATCGATTCGAGTTGGCGCACCACATTTAGAACAGTGAGGGTGCGCATCGTGCCAATGCGAAAGTGCAATTGCATGCATTGAAATTTCCAGATGTAGCGGTGAGAGCCCACCTGCAAGTTCGCGAAGAGTCAGGTAATCGTCAACATCTGAGAGAACGGCGCCTGAGGCCCAGGCAAAGTAAGGGGTATTTGTCGCAGGATCGATTCCAAGAAAGTAGCGCTCTCCCCCAACTGCTTGGGTGGGAGAAATAAAGAGCGGACCATCAACGGTGCTACGGATGCGACCTTTACCAACCTCGATAATGTTGGCGGTAAGCCAGAGCTCTTCCAGTCGAACCGGATTGCTGCGAAGTTCGCCGGCGCGGTCCATCAATGATGGTCGTTGTGGAATCGCGCTCATGGGTGGAGGTTACTAGGCTTGACCCATGCGCATCACCTCGTGGAATTTCCTGCATGGCCAGAGCCTTAAGGCGGGAGAAAAGGCTGATATTTCAGGGGCGCTAGCGCTTCTCGAATGCGATCTCTTAGCGCTGCAAGAGATTGATCTGCACCTAGAACGTTCCGGTAATTCTGGCCAGCCTTCAGACATTGCTGCCGCGATGGGCGCAGTTGATTGGGGTTTTGCGCCGACAGTGCATGGGACTCCTGGTTTTGATTGGAAGAAAGTTTCACCTGAGAATCAAAAAGTATTTACCGGGCGCGACTCTGCGCCTCAGGGATATTACGGAATCGCTATTGCGAGCAAGGTGCCAGTTAAACATTGGCTACGGCTAGAACTCGGTAAGGCATGGATTGGCCTTCCACTCCTTGTGGCAAATGAGAAGGGCAAGGTAGCTCCCTTCTATGTGAAGGATGAGCCTCGCGTTGCATTAGCTGCAGTCTTGGAGAATGGTTGGACTGTTATCAACGTTCATCTCTCATTTGTGCCGTTGGTAAATCTATTTCAACTTTTAAAAGTTACCCGTTGGGCAAAGCAAGTAGAACGTCAATACGGAACAAAGATTGCACTTGTCGGTGATTTTAATTTGCCATGGGGCATTCCAACTCGAGTGACTCGCTGGAAGCGAGCGACCCAAGCTCTGACATATCCATCGTGGAAACCAGCAATTTCATTTGATTACATCTTGCTTCGTGCAAGTACGATAGAAAGCGCAAAGGAAGTTTTAACGCCGGGGCTTTCGATAAGTGACCATAAAGCAATCTCGGTAGATATTTAACCTAAGAGCGCAATCAGTTCATCGAGGCTCATCAAATTTGTGCGGCGATCTGTGACTCCGGTTGGAACATAGTGGAAAGCGGCGCTCACGCTTTCTAACGGAACTCCAGCCAGTTTTGCCCACGCCAATCGATAGATTGCTAGCTGTATCGCAGAGTCGTCATCGAGAATCTTTGAGCCGGTCTTCCAATCAACGACCTCGAAACCATTCTCAGTCTTATAGATTGCATCGATTCGGCCGCGCACCAAAGTGCCAGCTATGACAGTTTCAAAAGGAACCTCGACTCGATATGCAGTTCGAGAACCATATTCGGAGGCGAGCCAGGCTGATTTGAGCTCTTCGAGTGTGCGATCTTCTTCAATCGGCTGCATCAGATCAAACTCTTCATCATCGAAAATCGAATATACAGCGAGGTGACGTTCGACCCAGAGATGGAATGCGGTACCACGCGATGAATACTCATCACGTGCTCGAGGCATTGGCCGGCGCACACTTCGCGCAAATCCTTCAGGGTCTCGCTTCATTGCAATTATTGAAGATGGTGACATTCGAACCGGGCGCGGAATTGCGAGAGCTGCGTTATAGCCCTCTGCCTGTTCGGCGATAATGGCTCGTGCATCGCTCATCCACGATTGCAAAGTAGGCAAAGAGGAAGGTGAAGTAAGGTCGAGCGGTTTTGCGTTACGTACTAGCGCAACCTTTGATTCAAACTCTTGGCGCTTGCCCCCGAGTGGATCGCGTGGCCAAGTAGCGGTGACTTCATCGCCCTCTCGCGGATTGCGCGAACCGGATGGTGGTGGTTCGAGCTCATCAATAACTCGACCAGATGTAAGAGCAATCTCTTCGACCTTGCGATAAAGAGTTGATGGTTCGAGTGGATTAACTCCCTCACCCCAATAGGAGGCAGAGCAGAAGAGATGTGTCTTTGCGCGAGTGACCGCCACATAGCCCAAACGAATCTCTTCCTTGCGACGATACTCCGCACACTCTTTCTTATACGCCGTTAATACCTTATTTGCATCAGAGTTTGTGCTGACCTGCGAAAGATTAAGTTGCGGCACAACTGATTCATCGCTGCGAAGTGGGAATGGAATAAATTTCTCGTTAGATGCCCAATTTTCTGGACTTTTACTGGATTTTGATGGGAACGAACCTTCCGTCAGACCTGGAATTGCAACTACATCCCATTCCGCGCCTTTAGACATATGAACGGTAAGGATTTGAACAACGCTGCTATCGACATCTGGTGTTCCAGCTTTAAGTCCACCTTCTTCATCAGAAGCAACATCAAGCCAATTAATAAATCCATTGAGAGAGCCACCTGAACGCGCAAATTTACTTGCCTCATCTAAGAACCGATCGAGATGTCGTCGTCCGTGCATCCCTTCTTCTCGCAACATCACCTCTGCCTCTAGGTTGAGATAACGTTCGATTTCAAGGATCAGATCGGTAATTGCACCAGATGCTCGCGAACGTAGTCGACGTAAATCTGCCGAGAATTGTGTGAGTCTGGCGAAGCCAGCGGCAGAGAAATCAGAAGCTTTTGCCGATTCGATTTCATCGAGCGCATCAATCAATGAACCTGCAATCTGATCATCGTTATCAGATGTGAGTGAATTACCGGCGATGATGTTCTGAACCAAAGAGCGGCTATCTGAACCTTCATTGGTGGCACGTTTGCGCGAGAAACGACCTAAGGCGGCAATATCACGGGGACCAAGGTTGATTCGTGGTCCGGTGAGATGGCGCATCAGCGCACCTCCAGCATCAGGTGAATTAATCACCTTTAAGAGCGCCACAATATCGGCGACTTCTGGAACATGAACCAAGCCACCCAGGCCGAGTACCTCTGAAGCAATTCCGGCGTTGGTGAGCGCCTCTTGAATAAAGGGAATCTGAGATTTCTTTCGTACCAAAACTGCAAATGAAAGTTCGCTCGTCTTAACTCCATCTTTGCCCCACAAAGGCTGGAAATATTCAACAATTGCTTGCGCCTCTGCTTCAAGATTTTCAAAGATGCCACAGACGAGATCGCCCTTGCCTGCACCAGCGCGCGCTCTCAAAGGCTCGACATCAACTGTGTCATTCTGACGGACTTCATCCGAAATGAGATTGGCAACGTTGAGAATTACCTCATCATTTCGATATGTGGTGAGCAAGTTATATTGAAGTGCGCCGGTTGAACCTGACCGCTTTGGAAAGTGTGAGTTGAAAGCGCCGATTGTCCCAGCAGCTGCTCCGCGCCAGGTATAAATCGATTGACATGGGTCACCTACTGCGGTGACTGGATGGCCTGCTCCAAATAGAGTTGAGAGCAACCGTACCTGTGAGTGCGAAGTATCTTGATATTCATCGAGAAGTACTACTGGATACTTTCCACGTTCAACCTCACCAACATCTGGAAAATTGGCAGCGATTGTGGCAGCGAGTGCAATCTGATCATCAAAAGAGAGTTGTCCACTTCCTCGACGTTCAGCTAAGAATTTCTCCATCATTGCAACCAGACCTATTCGCTGTTGTGATGTGCGGGCAGCATCACGAACTCCATCATTGAGTCCACCACTCATGCGGGCAAGCTCAGCCAATAATTTTTGATCTGCCTCAATGATTTGCTCGCCGGTAACTTGATGTTCGAGAGCTTGCGATGTCAGCCCCATTAAATCTTCGACTACCGTCTTCACTGCGCTCTCATTGGTAAATCCAGCTTCATCCCAATTTTGCACAATTCGATTTGCCATCATCCAGAGCGCTGCTTCACCTAACGGCTGTGAATCGGCGTCGATACCAAGACGGATCGAGTGTTCCGAGAGAATTCGACCTGCATAGGAGTGATAGGTAGTGACAGCGGTATCAAAGCTCGAAAATGGCTGATTTATATTGCTCTGCGCCATCGCCTGCGAGAGTTGTTTGAGGCGCTTACGAATGCGGAGATTGAGTTCGCCCGCGGCTTTGCGAGTAAAGGTAAGGCCCAGAATTTGATCCGGGCGAACGAATCCATTGGCAACGAGATAGACAACTCGTGAAGCCATAGTCTCAGTCTTTCCAGATCCGGCACCGGCGATCACAACGGCTGGCTCGAGTGGATTGCTCTTAATCGAGATAATCGCCGCCTGCTCTTCACTCGGTGAAGGAAACTTCGAATCGATGAGTTGAATCAACTTAGCTACATCTTCTGGTGTGTACTTCTCAATCAATTCGTGGCTCATCCGATCACCGTTCTTCCCTCCAGGTGAACCGGACAAGAACTCTTAACTGGGCATGAGCCACAAAATGTATTTTTCTTTGCAACAAACGTTGGGGCAGACATCTCAGTTGCAATTGAATCGAGCGTTGAAGTAATTTCTTCGACATCTATCGGTGGTCGCTCGAGCGCAGCGATTTTCTGAGTGTCATGGCCGAGGAAGACGAGATGAGAGCCTGAAACTTGAGGATTATCAAATTTCTTCTCAAATGCATTAAGAACAACAGCTAATTGATAGCAGGCAAGCTGAAGATTTGATTCAGCCTTGGGTTGTGAAATCGCTTTTCCTGTTTTGAAATCAACGACAAAGAATTTTCCATCGCTTTCGACTTCAAGGCGATCAATCGAACCTTTCACCTTTGCTCGTCCTAGCTCGTATTCAAAGGTGAGTTCTACGCCTTCAACATCTCGTTTAAATTCACGATGATATTGTGCAAAACGTTCGAGAAGTCGCTGCGCCCGACGGAACTGCGCTTTATTGATCCACCCAGAAGAGTCGCTAATAAGCGGCCATGCCTTTTCGAGCGATTGATATAGATATTCATCGGTGATATCGACGCCTTCAACTTTCAGGCGGGCATATTCGTGAATTACCGATCCGAGTAATTGCGCGGTGGAGTCACCGTTGGAACCACCGTTGCGTTCGAGTAACCACTTAAGTCCACATTGTTCAAAGGATTCTGCGGCGCTTGGAGAGATTGGCACAAGCTCTCCATCTTCGAAGAGGGCGCTATCGGTTGAGATTGGATGCGCTCCAAGCCAATTATCAGTATCTGCCACTGCGATTTCAGAGTTTGCTAGCGTGGCCAAGATTGATGCTGCTTCTGTGGCTTTATCAGTTGAGAGCGCGCGGCGAAGGGAGGCAACCAGCGCATTCGCAGTCAATGGTCGCGCATTGGTGAAGGTGGAGAGATTAAATTGGCCTGACTCGACTGCCTCTAAGAAGAATGGTGAAGGTGAATCATCTTCGCGGGTGACTGCGGAGATATGCAACTGCTCTGTAGCGCGGGTTGTAGCGACGTGAAAGAGTCGCCGCTCATCTTCAGCGAGAGATTGTGCGGTGATGAGATCGAGCGTTGATTGAGCTAGCTCTTCACCATGTCGCTCACGTTCGACGAGACGTTCTGCTCCTAAGAGTGTGCTTCGCTGCTTGAGATTTGGCCAGATTCCTTCTTGGATACCGGCGACAAAGACTCGCTTGAATTGGAGGCCTTTTGTTGAATGCACGGTAAGGAGCTCGACTACATCGGGACGGATTCCCTGTGCGGTAATCAAGTCGGAGACGATATTTTCTTGAGTGATCTCTTCAAGGAACAATCGTGGATGGCTACCCGGCATCCGATCAATATGGCGAGCTGCTGAATCAAAGAGCTGCACCATTGCATCAAGATCACGATCGGCAGCTGCACCACGAGAACCGCCACGTAATGCAGTGCGCTGCCAGGCATCGAGAATCAATTGGTTATCTGAATTCTTAGCGTTCGACCAGATTGACCAGAGCAGATCATGTATAGATGGGTTCTTCTTCCGCATTACCGAGCGCGCTGCCGATAGCAACTCATGTACTCGGCGGAGCTCTGCACCTTCGGCAATCGGAATATCACCTTTATCAATTGCATCGATAATCATCTGAGTACCGGTACGCGAATCAGTGGCTTCATCACGTGACTTTAAAAGCGCTGATCGAATTCGCCGTAGTGAGATTGAAGAAGCCCCACCAAATTCTGCAAGTAAGAGTCGTTCACAATTTTCTAGAGTTAATTTCTCAGAACCTGAAGCAATCTTTGCCATCAACAAAAATGGTGCGATCGCCGCATTTGAAGCGATTGCCTCGCGATCTCCCGCAACTGGCACCCCAGATTGGCCAAGAGCTCTGCGAATAGCTGCTGCAGTCGCATTGTGAGCGCGAAGGATGATCGCCATCTCTGAATAGGCAATGCCCTCCATGAGATGTGCTCGTTTAATTTGATAGGCGATGTATTGAGCCTCTTCTGCTTCAGATCTCAACTCAACAGCGTATTTAGCTGGCACTCCGCGGTAGTTATTGTTGAGAGTAATTGTCGTTGCCGTTGGAAAGTTCGCTTCCAGATATCGATTGACGCCATCTGGATCTGATCCTCGGAAGCGACCTACCGCAGCTTCTGGATCTACAACGAGAAGTAGATCGCTACCAACCAAGAGTTCGAGGAGTCGACGTTGGGCAGGATCGGTCTCATGAAATTCATCAACCATGATTGTGGTAAATCGCTTATGTAATTCTGCTCGTAAATCAGGGCTATTGTTGAGGTGAGCAATAGCAGCGTTAATAATTTCCGATGGATCGATACGCATCTTGGAATCGCCAGCAGCTGAATCCATATTCGCTGAGATCTCTAAATACTGTTGCCAGAATTGGGCGGCTGCAGGCCAGAATTTTTCGCCGAGACGTTTTCCCTTTTCAGCTAATTGTGCAGGCGAGAGATTGCGCTCGGTCGCGCGCATCATTAAATCGCGAAGTTCGCGGACAAATCCTTGTGTGAGGAGCGGTTCGCCCATCGTGACCGAATTTTCGTTGGTTGAATCTTGCCGTAAATCTGATGGCCACCATGAAACTTCGTCATCAATATTTCCTTGCAAGAGCGAACGAATGAAAGATTCTTGTTCTGCGCCAGATATGAGAACCGTCTCGCGAAAAGTGTCGCCGGATTTCATTGCGAGAATTGAAAATGCAAGTGCGTGAAAAGTTCGCGCAACTGGTTCTTGCACAGTTCCACCAGATGCTAGAACTATCGCATCACGTATCTCGGATGCACGCTCGCGACCAAAGGTGAGGATAAGAATTGATTCTGGATCTGCTCCACCGCGAATCCGATCAATTGCAGACTCGATTAAAGTTGCACTCTTTCCAGTACCGGTTGCACCACGAAGAATGAGCGGCGAATTGCGGTGAGAGATAGCCGCTCTTTGCTCAGAATCGAAGTCGAGTTGAAGTAGCTTTAAAGGGTTGGCTACAAGGTGTAGACGCTTTCCCTCAGCAGCTTTACTCATAGTGCGAATTCAACCCTAACGGGGTGACAATTCCCCGTTATCGCTACTTATCGCTTGTTGCTACGCGCCCGGAAGGCATAGAGGCCCCCGATAAGGATGGTGAGTGCGATCGCTCCGACAATCGGTAGCGGCAGAGTTCCATGGCTATCTTTCTTGGGAGCGGGCGCTATGAGAGGAGTCGGCGCATTGAGTGAGAAGGCGTATGAATCGCTGACTTTATGACCATCGGCAGAGACAATCGAGTAGAAAATTTCATATGTACCGGATTGGTAATCACCTGCTGGAATTGTCGCTGAAAGTACGTCGCCATTTACCGAGATATCAGTTAATGGAATCTCAGCGCCATCAAGGAGATTGAGTGAAAGTGAATTTACATCCTTGCCACCAAGTGTCATCAAATTTTCAGTGAAGGTCAATGAGATTCGATCTGGCATAACGGTGATCTCCTTATTGGCCTCAGGATTAGCGTTGACCAATCCCGCATGAGCAAACGCGGCAGTGGGGGTAAGAATTGTGGTGGCAAAGAGTGCGACGAAGAAGGCACGGAGAATTTTACGCATAAATGAATTCTACAGTGGTGAAACGAAAAAAGAGTCGGAATAGGCGCGATTGTTAGCGCCGGTCCAACTCTTTTTCGTTATTGTGAAGATTTAAGAGTTATTGCTCTTCTTCGCACGTGAAGTTGCACGAGCACGTTCTGCGCCATCCAAAACAACCTTACGGATACGAACAACCGCTGGAGTTACCTCGACACATTCATCTTCGCGACAGAATTCGAGAGCACCTTCCATATTGAGCTTCTTAGGTGGAATCAACTTTTCAGAATCATCGGTACCTGATGCGCGCATATTTGTAAGTTTCTTCTCACGAACACAGTTGACATCCATATCGTCAGAACGTGAGTTTTCACCGATGACCATACCTTCGTAAACCTCATCGCCTGGTTCGACGAAGATTGTTCCGCGCTCTTGCACACCTTGAAGTGCGTAAGAAGTAACAGCACCAATGCGGTCAGATACAAGTGATCCAGTTGCACGAGTACGGAGTTCACCGAACCATGGTTCGTATGAATCAAATACATGGTGAAGCAGACCAGTTCCGCGAGTTTCAGTAAGGAACTCAGTACGGAAACCGATAAGACCACGTGAAGGAACCTTGTACTCAAGGCGAATCCAGCCAGTGCCATGGTTAACCATCTGCTCCATGCGACCCTTACGGAGCGCCATCAACTGTGTAAGAACACCGAGATAATCTTCAGGTGCATCGATTGTCAGAGATTCCATTGGCTCGTGAAGCTTGCCATCGATCATCTTGGTAACTACCTGCGGTTTACCGACTGTAAGTTCGAATCCTTCACGCTTCATGATTTCAACGAGGACAGCGAGCTGAAGCTCACCGCGACCCTGAACTTCCCATGCATCTGGGCGCTCAGTGTTGAGAATACGAAGCGAAACGTTACCGATGAGCTCCTTATCGAGGCGATCCTTCACCTGACGAGCAGTCAGCAATTTTCCTGACTTTCCAGCGAGTGGAGAGGTGTTGATACCAATTGTCATCGAGATTGATGGCTCATCAACCTTGATGAGTGGAAGTGCATGTGGGTTTTCAAGATCAGCAAGTGTCTCGCCCAATGTAATTGTTTCAATACCGGCAATCGCAACGATGTCACCAGGTCCTGCTTCGAGACCAGGTACGCGCTCGAGCGCTTCGGTAATAAGAAGTTCCGAAATCTTTACTCGCTCTTGCGTGCCATCAGTCTTGATCCACATTACTGATTGACCCTTCTTGAGGGTTCCTTCATGGATACGACATAGTGCAAGGCGACCAAGGAATGGTGATGAGTCAAGGTTTGTAACGTGGGCCTGAAGTGGAGCACCCTCGTGATAAACCGGAGCAGGAACAGTGTCCTGAATAACCTGGAATAGAACATCGAGGTTCTCTTCATCAGGCAATCCACCATCTGCAGGACGTGTCAGCGATGCGCGACCGTTCTTTGCAGATGCATAGACAACTGGGAAATCAATCTGATCTTCATTTGCATCGAGATCAAGGAATAGCTCGTAGGCCTCGTCAACAACCTCTGCGATACGTGAGTCGGGACGGTCGACCTTATTGATGAGCAAAATAACTGGAAGGTTCTTCTGCAGCGCCTTGCGCAATACGAAGCGAGTCTGTGGAAGCGGGCCTTCAGATGCATCTACCAACAAGATAACGCCGTCGACCATTTCGAGACCGCGCTCTACCTCGCCACCAAAGTCGGCGTGGCCTGGTGTATCAATAATGTTGATTACTGAATCACCACGACGAACCGCGGTGTTCTTAGCAAGGATTGTGATTCCCTTTTCGCGCTCGAGGTCCATCGAGTCCATCATGCGGTCTTGACCCTCATCCTGCTTCTTGTGAGCAGCAAAGGCACCGGACTGCCACAACATCGCATCGACCAGGGTTGTCTTTCCATGGTCAACGTGCGCGATGATCGCGACGTTACGGATGCTGTCGCGGGTCTTTACCGGCAGGTCTTTGAGGTGTGCTTGGGTCTTTGCCATTGAGATGAAACTCCATAAATAAGGGCACTTACGTGCGAAGTGCAGGCTCTTATCTTACCCCCCAATACACTTCCCCCATGCGCTTAGGGGTCCTCGATGTCGGTTCAAATACCGTTCATCTCCAAATCATGGATGCTCATCACGGTTCTGCGCCTCTGGCATATCAAAGTTTTAAAGAAGAAATCCGTCTTGCTGAATATCTCACTGAATCTGGTGATCTTTCACAATCAGGCGTCGAGCGATTATTAGGAACTCTCAATCGTTTGAAATCACAAGCAAGCGGAATCGCAATTGATGAGACTCTCGCATTTGCAACTTCTGCGATTCGCGAAGCGAAAAATTCTGATCAAGTACTTGCTGCGGTATCAGAGAACACCGGAATTGAGCTACAGGTATTAAGTGGTGAAGATGAAGCGCGCTTTACCTTTCTGGCAGTTCGTCGCTGGGTTGGCTGGTCTGCCGGCGACATCATTTTGCTCGATATTGGTGGAGGCTCACTTGAGATTGCCGCCGGTGATCAAGAAGTTCCACGTTATTCAAATTCGGTGATGTTGGGTGCAAGTCGAATGACTCGTCAATTCCTTGTAGGCGATCCTTTTACGGATAAGTCGCTGAAGAAACTTGAGCGACATATCGAAGAGACTCTCGCTCCACTGCGCAATGAAATTGGCGATAACTCAAAGCGAAATGCGATTGGTACCAGCAAGACATTTAGAACGCTTCGTCGGATTCAGGAGTATTACCTTCCCGAACTCGGTAAAGATTTAACGCTCGATGGCCTTTCGACAATAACCCGAAAATTGCAGGGTATGGAGCACAGCAAGCGGGCTGCACTTCCTGGCGTCTCCAGCAGTCGCGCTACACAGATAGTGGCTGGCGCCATGGTTGCTCAGCAAGCGATGAAGAGCCTCGGAATTGAGAAGTTAATTCAATGTCCGTGGGCTTTGCGTGAAGGAATTGTTTTACAACGACTTGATTGGCTTAAATCGTAGGTCGAGCTAAGAATTCGACCGCAACAATTGTGTCTCCGCGGTGGTGAACAATCCAGGCATCTGCTGGACTTAAATCATCAGATGAATATTCAACCCGGGCAAGCTTTGAAAGTACATGCGGGATGATCGGATTGTGGCCGGAGACAACTTGATTGCCTTCAAACTTCATTACCTGTCGAACATATTCGACTGAGGTTTTGGCATTCTTCTCAAACTCTTCTTCATTGAGATCTTTCGAGATATTAACCTTGATTCCAGATGCAATTGAGAATGGTTCGACGGTTGTAAAACAACGAGTTGCATCGGAAGAGTAAATTCCTTGAATATTAAAAGGTTCGAGCTGCTTTACCAGTTTATGGCTCTGCTCGACTCCATCATTATTAAGTGGGCGATCAAGATCGTAATCGTTCCAATCGCTCCGCTTGACTGCCTTTCCATGGCGCAGAAGAACCAGCGTAGAAGCATGGCGTTCTCTTGAAATGAAATCGTCGAGCAAATCGCGATCTTCGTCGTGGGTGAGGAAATGACGAGCAGTCTTGATATCGACCCACTCAATTTTATCTACCTCAACATTGGGTACAAATGGAGCAGGTTCATCTTTTGCCTGCGCCATCCAATATTTCACTTTTTTCTTATGGTCATCAATTTTGTAGGAAGTAGTACCGAGGTACTGTCCGAAAATCGTATCGATTCCGGTCTCTTCTTTTACCTCGCGATAGGCAGCGGCGATTGGTGATTCGTTGTCGTCAACTTTGCCTTTAGGAAAAGACCAATCGTCATATTGCGGGCGGTGAATAACAAGTACTTCAAGTGCAAAGGGTGCATTTTCGCGCCAAATAACAGCGCCAGCAGCTCTAATCATTTCTTGTACCTCTCGATGAAATACTCTTGGAAATCTTCCAGAGCCTTTCCTTCTGTACCGTTCTTGATGTAGTGCCACGTGTCATCTTCTGCCATCTCCCACTTACGGAAGCGAGGTGATGCTGATAATTCAAGGATAGAGGCAAGTTCGGATTTATGGGCCGGGTCTTCAACGCGAATGAGTGCTTCCACTCGTCGATCAAGATTGCGCTCCATAATGTCAGCGCTGCCGATATAGAACTCTGGATTGCCGGCATTGTGGAAGTTATAGATGCGGGAGTGCTCAAGGAAACGCCCCAAAATTGACCGGACGTGAACATTGCGGAATTGCGCAACCTTGCTCATTCGGAAAGAACAGGCTCCACGCACATAAATTTCGATGGGGACTCCATCTTTGGCGGCTTGATAGAGAGCATCAATCATCTGATTATCTACAAGTGAATTGAGCTTCCAACGAATCTGAGATGGTTTTCCATCAAGATGATTTCTACGTTCGCGCTCGATCTTCTCCAATAAATTCTTGCGGATGCCGTGGGGAGCAACAAGAAGTCGAGAGTAATGTGACTCCGAATGCACACCGCTGAGGTGGTTAAAGAGCTTGAGTAAATCTTGGCCAAGTTCTTGATCTGCACTCATGATGCCAAGATCATCATAGATACGCGCAGTCTTTGGATTGTAATTTCCAGTTCCGATATGGGAGTAAACAGTGAGTCCACTATCTTCTCTACGTACTACAAGGCTTGCCTTAGCATGAGTCTTAAGTCCAATTACTCCGTAAACCACATGCGCGCCAGCATCTTCTAGCTTCTTCGCCCAGCGCACATTTGCCTGCTCATCAAAGCGAGCTCGGAGCTCGATGACTGCAAGTACTTGCTTACCGGCTTTCGCAGCTTCAATAAGTGATTGCATAATCGGCGAATCACCTGAAGTGCGATAGAGCGTCTGCTTAATCGCTAAGACCTTTGGATCTTGAGCTGCTAGCTCGACAAAGCGCACAACGGTCGAGGTAAATGTTTCGTAGGGATGGTGCAGGAGCATTTCACCATCTCGAATTGCTGAGAAGAACGATTCTGCATCATGGCGGTCAATCTCTTCGAGGCGGTGTGGTTGAACCGAACGAAATGGCTGATCTTTAAGGTGCGGTAGATCGATTCCACCCATTTCAAATAGATAGGTTAGGTCGAGCGGCGGCTGCTGAATGAAAACCTCAGGAGTTGTTATCTCTAGCTCTTCGGTGAGTTTCTCAAGTAGTCGCGGTGCAACGCCTTTCTCAACTTCCATACGCACTGCTGCACCAAATTTACGGCGAGAGAGCTCTTCCTCCAGCGATTCGAGTAGATCGTCTGCATCATCTTCATCGATATCTAAATCTTGATTACGTGTCACGCGGAAGAAGTAGATTTCCTCGATGATTGTGCCCGGAAGTAAGAGATGCAAGTGCTCTGCAATTAAATCTTCTAACAAAATATACGAATAATCAGAGTCATTAATTCGGACCATGCGAGAAACATTTGATGGAACTTTTACGCGAACGAACTGCTCTGCTCCACCTTTCTCGGTCTTTCCAATAATTCCAAGATTGAGCGAGAGTCCGGAGATATGCGGAAATGGGTGCGCCGGATCTGATGCAAGCGGAGTAAGGACTGGATAGATATCACGGATGAACTTTTCGGTTAGTGGCGCCTTCTCCTCATCAGAGAGTGAATCCCAGCTCACGCGTTTGATTCCTTCTTCCGCTAAACGTGGCTTCAAATCATTAATTAATAAGAATGAGACACGGTCCTGAAGCGCTCTGACTTTATGGTGAATCTCTACAAGGAGCTCGCGTGGTGTAATGCCAGATAGAAGTCGATCGGTATTTCCAAATTCAATTTTGCGCTTGAGGCTAGCTACCCGCACCATAAAGAACTCATCGAGATTTGAAGAGAAAATCGCGAGAAACTTTGTACGCTCTAGCAGTGGCAGTTTCTGATTTTCGGCTAATTCAAGCACGCGGGTATTGAAGTCAATCCAGCTGAGATCGCGATCGATGTAATTATTCTGGGCATTCTTCACGGCTCAAGATTCACCTTCCTAGATGAACGCAAGGTTATCGAGAAAGGACTTTTAACCCAACTTGGACCAAAAAATGAAACTTTTAGACGTTAAAACGGAATTCGACGACGTCACCATCATGCATGACGTAATCCTTACCTTCCATGCGCACCTTGCCGGCAGATTTTGCTTCCGCCATAGATCCAGCTGCAATCAAATCATCGAATGAAACAATCTCGGCTTTGATAAAACCTTTTTGGAAATCAGTGTGGATTACACCTGCTGCCATCGGCGCAGTATCACCTTTATGAATTGTCCATGCACGTGCCTCTTTTGGACCGGCGGTGAGATATGTCTGAAGACCTAAGGTATCGAATCCAACACGTGCAAGTGTTGCAAGTCCTGGTTCAGTCATTCCCACTGCTTCTAGTAATTCGAGTGCATCTTCATCGGGAAGTTCTGCAAGTTCGGCCTCGGTCTTTGCATCGAGGAAAATTGCCTCTGCCGGTGCAACAAGTGCCGAAAGCTTGGCGCGTAAATCTTTATCGCCGAGTTCGGCGGCATCGACGTTAAATACATATAGGAATGGTTTTGCAGTAAGTAAGTGCAATTCGTAGATAAGTGCGAGATCAACTTTTGAAGTTGAGAGTGGCTTACCTGATTGCAGATGTGCTTCTGCCGCTTTGACCGCTTCTAATACTGCACTCTTTGTCTTATCCGTGCGCGCTTCCTTTTCTAGACGTGGAATCGCCTTTTCAATTGTCTGCAAATCTGCGAGAGCAAGTTCGGTATTGATGGTCTCGATATCACTTGATGGATCTACCCGACCATCGACGTGAACAACATCGCCATCAGTAAAGACACGGATGACCTGACAGATCGCATCAGTCTCGCGGATATTTGCTAAGAATTTATTACCGAGGCCAGCGCCTTCTGATGCACCCTTCACGATTCCGGCGATATCTACGAAAGATAGTGCGGCGGGAAGTAGCTTCTCGGAACCAAAGATTGCAGCCAACTTTGCCAGCCGCTCATCTGGGACGCCGACGACTCCAACATTGGGCTCGATTGTCGCAAAGGGATAGTTCGCAGCAAGGACGTTGTTCTTTGTCAGCGCGTTGAAGAGGGTCGATTTTCCGACGTTGGGAAGGCCGACGATTCCGATGGAGAGGCTCATAGTGGGCGAGCCTACGGTGTCGCTTGCGCATCCGTGAAATCAGCGGATTTGTCACCGCCTACTGCGACTATATCCCCATGTCTAACGCACTTGTTACTTCTCTCGTCCTTCTTATTGGCCTACTGATAGGTCTCGTTATTGGAGTTCGCTTTGGTCGCGATCAAAGTTCTACAACAGCTGGCGATGTTGCGACGTTAAAAGCGCTTCTCGAAAAGAGTGAAGAGCGATTAAAAGATGCTGAGAGCAAGAATGAAAATCAGACCAAGATCGCAACTCAGATGGAAGAGATGAAGGTGACGGTCGAAAGAATGCGCGTACAGGCGCAGGAAGCTGCTGAAAAACGCGTGGCATCGGAGACCGAACTTAAATCAACAATTAATGAGATGCGCACTGCATCTACCAATCTCTTCGACGAAACCCGCAAGATTGCCGGAGCGCTCTCCAGCTCGCAGTCCCGTGGAAAGTTTGGTGAAGCTCAACTCGAGTTAATGCTCGAGCAAGCAGGACTTCATGAAGGTATTGAATTTGAGGCCCAGCGTTCTACGACAGATGCTGACTCATCAGGTATTCCTGATATCACTGTAAAGATGCCAGGTGGCTCGATGCTCTTCATCGATTCAAAATTTCCCTTTGATCGTTTTCTCCAAGCATTCGATACTGAAGATCAAAGCGAACGTGATCAATATTTAGCTGCACATACAAAAGATTTACTGAAGCACGTTGATGCGCTGGCAAAACGTGGATATCACAAATCAGCTGGCAGTCCCGATGTCGTTGTCCTCTTCCTTCCCTTCGAGACGCTATTGGCAGAGGCGCTCCGCCTAGATCCGATGTTGCTCGAGAAGGCTTTTAAGGTTGGCGTCACCATCGCTACTCCGACTTCTATGATGGCTCTGCTTCGAACAGTCGGCCACATCTTTACACGTAATAAATTGGCGGTAAATGCAGATGACATCACCAAAGTTGCATCGACATTTTTAAAGAACATCACCCTGCTCCATAGCAAGATCGTTGCCGTAGGAAAGGCGATCAATAGCACCTCTAAGGCCTATGAAGATTTGATTCCTACTGCAGAGAAGACCGTTCTCTCCCCCGCAAAGAAAATTAGCGCACTCGGTGTTGCAGGAGATAAGGAAAAGCTGGCAATCCAATATCCTGAGGCACCGGCTGATGTTCGCGAGCTCAACAATCCAGAACTTGTTGAAGCTGAAGACTTTATCGATGTAGAGATTGTTGAGGGTTAAGAAGATGTCCGAGAAGAAGATTGCAATGAAGAAGCCACAGCTTCCAGGTCCTGGACTTAAGAAGGAGGGCATCGTCTTCCTTCAGAGCTTCTTAATCGCCTTCTTTACCTTGGCCGAACTTGTGATCCGCGGTGGCGCTGGCGTGCTTTCTGGTCTCGTTCTCTTCGTTGTTACCTATGGTGGCGTCGCTTACGGTCGCGCAGGTACTCGATATGTCACTGCAGTTACTCCGCCACTTGCTTATGCAGCGACAACTCTTATCTACACAGTTGCAACCGATGGAATCCGCATCTCACGAGTCGGTGTTGATTTCATCGCCTCACTTGCAAGCGTTGCACCATTCCTCTTGGTTTCAGCAGGGTATGGCTGGTATCAATTTCTTAATGAGAAGGCGAAGAATCGTCCTTCAAAGCGCAAACTCGAAACTGCTTAATTACTTTCCAGCTGCTTTAAGTTCACTTCTTAGATTTTGCGGAAGTGCAAAGGTGAGGGACTCTTCCTTCGCCTGAACTTCCTGCTGATCATGGAATCCATGCATCTCGAGCCACTTCAGTAAATCTTTCACTAAAATTTCTGGAACGGATGCGCCGCTAGTAACGCCCACAGTCTCAACGCCCGCTAACCATTCATCCTTCGCCTCATCGGCATAATCAACCAAATACGCAGCCTTTGCGCCGTATTCGAGAGCTACCTCGACGAGGCGTACCGAATTTGAAGAGTTGGTCGAACCAACTACAAGGACCAAATCAGATTGTGCAGCAATTCCACGGATCGCCTCTTGGCGGTTCTGTGTTGCATAACAGATATCGTCTGATGGAGGTGATGCAATCTCTGGAAAACGCTCTTTGAGAATCGCTACAGATTCGAGGGTCTCATCAACGCTTAAAGTTGTCTGGCTCAGCCAAATTAGATTTTTTCCTGGTGTTGGCTGGACATTGCGCGCCCCATCAAGACCATCAACAACGCGAACTTGTCCTGGCGCTTCACCGGCAGTTCCCTCAACTTCTTCATGTCCTTCGTGACCGATCAATAAAATTTCGGTATCAGCATCGGCAAAGCGCTTTACTTCGTGGTGCACCTTAGTAACAAGAGGACAAGTTGCATCGATTGTCTTTAAGTTACGAGCAGCTGCCTCTGCATGGACCGCAGGCGAGACGCCATGTGCTGAGAAGACAACGGTCTTTCCTTCAGGAACTTCATCTGTCTCATCGACGAAGATGACACCACGTTGTTCGAGCGTTGCAACAACATGCTTGTTATGGACAATCTCTTTTCGAACATAGAGAGGAGCTCCGTAGAGTTCAAGCGACTTTTCAACGGTGACAATTGCGCGGTCAACGCCGGCACAATATCCACGCGGCGCAGCGATCAAAACTCTCTTGGTCATGGCTGCAGTCTATTAGCCTTGCCCCATGTTCGAAACTTCAAGTGAATCCCCGGCGCCAGTGCGCGTGGTCACGGAAGCGATAAAAGAGTATGTAGACCGCCTCGGACCAATTTGGATTGAGGGCGAGATTGCAGAGCTCAATGAACGTAGCGGCATGATGGCCTTTATGCGCCTTCGCGATACCAGCGCAGATATGAGCCTCTCAGTCATGTGCCATAAATCTGTAATAGCCGCGGTGAAGCCTCTGCCTGCAAATGCTCGCGTCGTAATTTATGCCAAGCCATCTTGGTATACAAAATCAGGAACGCTCTCCATGGCGGCGAAAGAGATTCGCCAAGTTGGTGTAGGTGAATTACTTGCTCGTTTAGAAGCCCTTAAATCTTTACTCGCTGAAGAAGGACTCTTCTCGATTGAGCGGAAGGTTCCACTTCCACTCCTGCCACGCAAAGTTGGTTTGATCTGTGGCCGAAATACCGATGCCGAGAAAGATGTTGTTGAAAATGCACGACGTCGTTGGCCAGCAGTTGAATTTGAAATTCGTGAGGTCACCGTCCAAGGAGCAGCTGCCGTTGTAGAAGTTTCTGCCGCTTTGCGTGAACTCGAAGCAGATAGTGAAGTCGATGTCATCATCATTACTCGCGGCGGTGGATCATTTGAAGATCTACTTCCCTTTAGCGATGAATCACTGGTGAGATTAGCTGCGGAGTGCGAGACTCCGATTGTCAGCGCGATCGGCCATGAGAAGGATTCTCCTTTGTTGGATCTAGTTGCCGATTACCGAGCATCGACTCCGACCGATGCAGCAAAGCGCGTAGTTCCCGATATCGCAGAAGAGATTGCCAATATCAATCAATTACGTGATCGCGCGTTTCGCGCTCTCTCCGCTCGCCTCGAATACGAAGGTAACTTCATCGCGCAATTGCGGTCTCGTCCAGTGATGAAAGATCCTGGAGCTTTCTTAACCATTTTGAGTGAAGAGCTCAGCGATCTTCGTCAACGCGCACTGCGCAGTTTCGCCGCAACGATTGATGCCGAGCGCAAAGAACTCAAAGCCATCACCGCCCACCTGCGTTCGCTTTCCCCACAATCGACTCTTGACCGTGGCTACTCGGTAATCCGCAACGCCAAGGGAGATGTCATCCGCGACCCGAAGCAGTTGAAGTCGGGAGATCAGCTCGCGATTAAGGTTGCAAAGGGCGAGACCAGCGCCACAGCTAACTAGGTATCCACCTCACAACCCAGGAGTAGATTTATCTCATGGACGATAAGAAGCCTTCCGAGCCTAAATTGAGTTATGAAGCAGCCCGTGATGAATTAGCAGAGATCGTTGAATCCCTAGAAGACGGAAGTGCATCGCTCGAAGAGTCACTCAAGCTCTGGGAGCGCGGCGAAGAGTTAGCGAAGATCTGCCAAGAGTGGCTAGATGGAGCAAAGGCGAAGCTTGCCTCAGTGAAGAAGGAGTCGAAGTAAATGTCTCCTACCTTCTCCTATTCAGATTTACTGCCACTAGGTGAAGATACAACTCAATATCGCTTCATCGGTAAAGAGGGCGTCTCGGTAGTCAAACTCGGTGATAAAGAATTCTTACAGGTTGCACCAGAGGCAATTGCGAAACTTACTGAAACAGCTATTCACGATATCAATCACTACCTGCGACCAGAACACTTAC
The DNA here is from genome assembly GCA_903954055.1 of uncultured Actinomycetes bacterium. Taxonomy (GTDB): domain Bacteria; phylum Actinomycetota; class Actinomycetes; order Nanopelagicales; family Nanopelagicaceae; genus Planktophila. Next base: position 32,242 of record CAJBMC010000029.1, read on the forward strand.
AACAACTCGCCAATATTTTAAAAGATCCAGAAGCTTCTGCTAATGATCGATTTGTGGCACTCGATTTATTGAAGAATGCAAATATTGCAGCTGGCGGAGTTCTGCCGATGTGCCAGGACACTGGAACTGCACTCATCATGGGTAAGAAGGGTCAATATGTTTTGACTACTTCGAAAGATGAAGTTGCGGTTGCGCAAGGTGTCTATGATGCATATACAAAGCTCAATCTTCGTTATTCGCAGATGGCACCTATTACAACCTGGGAAGAGAAGAACACAGGTAATAACCTCCCGGCGCAGATTGAAATCTACGCCGATTCTGAACACCAAGATGAATACAACTTTTTATTTATTGCAAAAGGCGGCGGAAGCGCAAATAAGTCTTATCTCTATCAGGAGACGAAGGCAGTATTAAATCCTGCATCATTTATCAATTGGTTGGATGAGAAGTTACGTTCGCTCGGCACCGCTGCATGTCCGCCCTATCACCTTGCAATTGTTATCGGTGGAACGAGTGCAGAGCACACGGTAAAGACTTCAAAGCTTGCCTCAACGCACTATCTCGATGGCTTGCCAACATCTGGAGATGCAGCGACCGGACATGGATTCCGCGACCTCGAACTCGAGCAGCAGGTACTTGAGCTCACTCGCACGCTCGGAATTGGCGCGCAATTCGGTGGAAAGTACTTCTGCCACGATGTTCGCGTAGTTCGCCTACCTCGCCATGGCGCTTCACTTCCCATTGCAATCGCAGTCTCTTGCTCTGCCGATCGCCAGGCAAAGGCAAAGATTACAAAGGATGGAATATTCCTAGAGCAGTTAGAGACTGATCCCGTTCACTTTATGCCCGAGACCACTGATTCACACCTCGACGATAACGTTGTGAAGATTGATCTCAATCAGCCAATGGATGCGATCCGCGCTGAGCTTTCACGATATCCAGTAAAGACCCGTGTCTCATTGACTGGCACCATTGTTGTTGCGCGCGATATTGCTCACGCCCGAATCAAGGCGATGCTTGATGACGGTAAACCGATGCCTGAATATCTCAAGAACCATGCTGTCTATTACGCAGGTCCAGCAAAGACTCCAGCTGGATATGCATCCGGATCTTTCGGGCCGACAACTGCAGGTCGTATGGATTCTTATGTTGATTACTTCCAATCACATGGTGGTTCACATGTGATGCTCGCAAAGGGAAATCGATCTAAAGCTGTCACCGATGCTTGTGCAAAGCACGGTGGTTTCTATCTTGGTTCAATCGGTGGGCCAGCTGCGCGCCTAGCTCAAGATTGCATCAAGAAGGTTGAGGTGCTCGACTTTGAAGATTTAGGTATGGAAGCAGTGTGGAAGATCGACGTGGTCGACTTTCCAGCATTTATCGTTGTCGATGATAAGGGAAATGATTTCTTTGCCGAGACGATGCGTCCACTGACGATTGGCAAGAAGCCTTAAGGGTTGGTCAGCTCAGTAGTTTAGTAATAGTGCGAGCGCTTGAATTTTGCGAGCGCAAGACATGGTGTGCTGTAGCGAAGGTTGATGTAATGAAGTCCCCAACGAATCTGGGTGACTGGATTTGTGCGCCAATCAGAGGAGATGATCTCCATCTTTGTTGCCGGTAGCGCCTGGGCGATGCCGTGTGCACCTGATCGGTAGTTATGAGCCTTGTAGTTCCAATGGCTCTCTTTGGTCCAGAGGCGATTGAGACAGGTGTACTGGTCATCTCCCCATGAATATTCGTTAGTCATGATGGTGCGGGCGACGAACTTAGCGCCGACCATATTTCGAGCTAGCTCGACCTGGTGGGCCATCGCGGCGACCTTAGCCATCTCCGAAAGTGGAGCGGCAACGCTCTGGCTAAGGGAGATATCCTGAGAGATCGTCAGGCTAGCTGCCGGTCCATCTGGAAGATTGAGGCGGGTCGTCGTTGGGAAGTCGAGACCGTTGGCAGTTGGCTGCGCGACGGTAAGAATGAGGGTGGCGGCGACGAGGGTCCAGATACCGCGCTTGCTTGAAGCTAGCTTCTTAACTGACATCTCTGTAACTCACCCCTTTCCGACCATCCGTGGATCAGCCTCTTTTGCTGATCTAACGGCCCTTAGAGTTGCAACCTGAGGTCTATCTCGCAAATTTTCCTGCGCGTGAGTCGCAAATTCTCAGGAAATGTGAGTATTGGGGATAAGTAAAAGTGCTGGTCAGATAGGGCAAAGTCCCAAATGTCCGATATGTGACTGTGAGATTTAAAAGAGGTCGTTTACCGAGATTTAAGAAGGATTTCCTTCGAGGAGTTCGGTGACGAGGGCGGCAATCGGCGAGCGCTCTGAACGAGTCAGCGTCACATGAGCGAAGAGTGGATGGCCCTTCAAGGTTTCAACTACCGCGACCACGCCGTCATGGCGGCCGACGCGCAAGTTATCGCGCTGAGCCACATCGTGGGTCATGATCACGCGCGAGTTTTGGCCGATTCGAGAGAGAACGGTCAGAAGGACTCCTCGTTCGAGCGATTGAGCTTCATCAACAATGACGTAAGAGTCGTGGAGCGAGCGACCACGGATATGGGTCAGCGGCAGAACTTCGACCAAGCCGCGGGCCAAAATTTCATCGATGACATCTTGGCTCACGAGTGCGCCCAAGGTATCGAAGACTGCCTGCGCCCAGGGAGACATCTTCTCGCCCTCGCTGCCCGGAAGGTATCCAAGCTCTTGTCCGCCTACTGGGTAGAGCGGTCTAAAGATGACGACCTTCTTATGGAGGCGCTTCTCCATCACCGCTTCTAGTCCTGCACATAGAGCGAGCGCTGACTTTCCGGTTCCTGCCCGGCCACCGAGGGAGACGATTCCGATCGTTTCATCGAGTAGCAAGTCGAGAGCGATTCGTTGTTCGGCCGAGCGACCATGGAGGCCGAAGGCAGAGCGATCGCCGCGGACTAATTGGAGTCGTTTATCTGCCGTGACTCGAGCGAGGGCGCTTCCTTTTTCGGAGTGGAGCACGATTCCGGTATGGACTGGAGCAGAGTGCGCAACTTCGTGCTCGGCAAAATCTGAGGAGTAGAGCTCATCGATAATGGAGTGGCCGACAGAGACCTCTTCGATTCCGGTCCAACCGCTATTGGAGACGAGTTCAGCTAAATATTCTTGCGCCTCAACGCCGACCGATGATGCCTTGACGCGAAGTGGAAGATCTTTAGTAACGAGGACAACGCGCTTTCCCTCTGACATGAGGTTCTTGGCGACGGTGAGGATGCGGATATCGTTATTGGCATCACGGAGGAAACTTGATGGAAGTGAGCTGGTATCTGAGTGATTGAGCTCGACGGTAAGGATTCCGCCCTCGGGGGTAATTTTCAAAGGCTTATCAAGGCGGCCATGTTCAATACGGAGATCATCGAGGGCGCGAAGAGCCGCGCGGGCAAAGTATCCAAGCTCTGGGTGATCGCGCTTCGTCTCTAATTCGCCAATAACAACAATAGGTACAACAACTTCATGTTCCTCAAATCTCGTAAGTGCTCCGGGATCTGCGAGAAGTACTGAGGTATCGAGGACGTAGGTTGTCAGCATTCGACAGAAGATACGCGCCCGTCAATTACCCGGAAGTTCGACACACCTTCAAATTCTTACTTGTAATCAAATGTTTACTTAGGCGCCTAAGCGGCGGCGGCGGCGCGAATAATCGCGAAGCGCGCGAAGGAAGTCGACTCGGCGAAAATCTGGCCAATAAGCCTCGCAGAAGTAGTACTCAGAGAGGGCTGATTGCCAGAGGAGAAATCCACCGAGGCGTTGCTCGCCAGATGTACGGATGAGGAGCTCCGGATCGGGCTGTCCAGCTGTGTAAAGGTTGCGAGCAATTGCATCGGCATCGATCGTCGCTGCCGCCTCTGCCAAAGTGTGGCCAGCCTCTGCCTCTTGAACGAGAAATCCTCTAACGGCATCAACGATTTCACGGCGGCCGCCGTAACCAATTGCGACATTGACCTGCAATTTAGAATCAGCGCATCCGGGTAGCGAGGCTAACTTTTCCGCAAGCGGTTGCGGCAAGATATCGAGGGCACCTACCGCCTTGATACTCCAACGTTTTCTCGCCGCAAGGTCATCGACGATTTCGCTGATGACTCCAATCAAGGTCGCGACTTCTTCGGGGCTGCGCTTGAAATTATCAGTGGAGAGCATCCAAAGCGTGACAACCTCTACCTGCGTCTCTTCGCACCAACCTAAGAGATCGGCAATCTTCGCTGCGCCACGTTTATGTCCGTAAGGGTCGGTGGAATCAGGATTTTGTTTAGCCCAGCGACGGTTGCCATCGAGGGTAACACCGATATGGCGAGGGGTTTTGGAGAAGTCGAGATCTTTGATGATTCGCCACTCATAGAAGGGATAGAGCAGCGATTTAATCTGACTACGAATACTTCTTAACAATTTTCCGCTCTGCGATAAATGAGGCAAATGGAATCGTGCCGGCCGCAACCAATGCAATCATCGTCTTCAGTGACATTCGCTTCTGCACACCAAGTTGAAGTACGGTCAAGATATAGACGATATAGAAGTAGCCATGTGCAATCGGAATAACGACAAATCCCGTGTGGCCATCAAGGAGCTTAAAAACATGCTTTGCCAGCATATAGACCACAAGTAAGAGGAGGTTAACGCCACAGATAATGGCCATTGCACGGAAGCGTTGCAGCGGAGTCTTCATAGGCGTAACTCTAACTCGCTTAAAGGTTATCGTCACCGTCTTCGCGACGCTTATAGAAAGGCGCCCAGATAACGAGGGCGGCCATCAACCACCAGATCACAACATATGAAATATGTTGCCAGTAATAGCCTGGGATTCCATTTTTCGGCATCGCTAGCGAGATGCGGTTACGGGTGACTTCACCGCTGCGAGTTCGCTCCGAACTCTCTGAGATAAATCCCTCATAGAGTTGAAAATCTGTAACCGAAGTTAAGAGGCTGCTATCGAGTCGAGATAGTTGTGAAGGGGTATTCGCGGCTCGATCTTCATATTGACCGGGATAAATATTGCCGGTGATATTTACATTTGTTGACATCACAATGTCGGGAGATGCGAAACGATCTTTCCATAATCCACGGACTACCAAAATTGCCGAGGCGGTATCGACTTGCAATAGCGCTACTTCCCAATCGGCAACACTGCCATCGGCTGCAACTTGGTTCGGAGCCTTGTAATTTGCAATGTAATGACCGCTAGCTTGGACTTTCTTTCCATACGACTTTACCGGAAGCGAACCTTGTGGAGATGTGAGTTGATTAAGTGAGTAAGTTTTTGAATCATGGAGAACCGGTGCATTCTTGAGTGACGTTAATTCTCGAGCTCGGTCGAGTTGCCAGAAACCAAGGCTGACAAATATTGCGGCTAGTCCTAGAACAGCAACCGCTTGAAGTAATCTCTTAATTTTGCCCATCGTCTTCACGATTGCTAAGTCGTGTATATCGCTTGTAGAAACTGCGGAGAAGAATCGCAGTCGCTAGCACTAGAACAATCATCGTCAGTGAACCAGCGATACCCATATCGACATCTTTATTCATGAGAAGATTCTCCCATGACTTTAGATGGCTCTCAATACCAATCCGATGGCAAGGATTTCGATTACAACGATCGGTATGGGATTCGTCCGCAAAAAGCATGGGTCCCATATGCGCTTTCATTTCTCTTAATCGGTGGGGCGTGGATTGTTTGGGCTGGAATGCATCATGCTGAACCTGCTATCAGCGCAAACCTCGTTGCATTTAATAATAAAGATCCGCGTAAGATTGAAATTCAATATTCAATCACTCGTCGAGATTCATCAAAAGTTGGTACGTGTGTTATTACTGCTCGAGATATCAATAAGGTGATTGTTGGCCAGGTTTCTGATGAGATACCTGCAAGCAAAGGGCCAATCCAGCGAACGGTAACGATCCCTTCACGCGCAGATGCCGTTAATGCAGGCGTAGATAGCTGTTTTCTCAAATAGCTTTAGTCGACTATTCTTCTCCGTTATGAGCGCACAACAAACGTGGTTAACTCAAGAAGCAGCAGATCGCCTTGCTGCCGAATTGGCGCACCTTGAAGGTGAAGGCCGTAAAGAGATCACGGCAAAGATTGAAGCAGCTCGCGCAGAGGGCGACCTTAAAGAAAATGGTGGCTACCACGCGGCTCGCGACGAGCAAGGCAAGATGGAGGCGCGCATTCGCCAGCTAAAGCAGATGCTCGAGAATGCACATATTGGAACTCCTCCGGCAAGCGCTGATGGCAAAGTTGGTGCAGGAATGGTCGTTACCGCAGTGATTGCAGGCGATGAGACAAAGTTTTTACTAGGTTCTCGTGAGATTGCATCGGGCGATATCGATGTCTATTCCGAGAAGTCGCCTTTGGGGGCGGCAGTTCTTGGCGCTGAAATTGGCTCAACAGTTTCTTACTCTGCTCCCAGCGGTAAAGAAATTAAGGTTGAGATTAAAGCAGCCGAATTCTTCGCTTAATCCCTACCTTCAATGACAACTTCGCACCCAGTTTTTCCACCGTATTCGCTCGATGATGCGGCTCGCGAAGTTTCGGTTTCAGTAATCAAATATGGAGATGACAGCGATCAACTCTTAGAGTTTTACGGTGAGAATCATCTTGGAAAAGCTACGCTCGTTTTGATCCATGGTGGATATTGGCGAAACCTCTTTGATCGCGAACATATGCGCCCCCTTGCCGTAGCACTCGCAAAGAGTGGATACAACGTTGTACTTCCTGAATTCCGTAGAGTTGCTGGCAATCCAGAGACAACCCTCAGAGATTTAGGCTTTGCACTTTCGACTCTCAATGGTTCGCAGTTAATTCTCATTGGATACTCAAGTGGTGGACATCTTGCGCTTTTGCTTGCTGACAAGTTTCCCGAAGTGAGCACAGTTATTGGATTGGCACCGGTTACAGATCTCGTTGAGAGTCAGCGGCGCGAACTCGGTCGAGGCGCCGTTAGCGAATGGCTTGGACGAGATGCAGATCAACGTCCCGAACTTGATCCGATGGTGCGACCACCTATAAAGGCAGAGACAATCTTTATTCAAGGAGATTCGGATGAGCGCGTTCCTCTTGATATCACCGAGAGTTACATCCGTGAGATGGCAAAGCATGGAAAAACTATTGCCCTAACGGTACTTCCAGAGACATCACACTTTCAGATGATGGAGGTGCCGAGCAGCACCTTAGATGCAATCGTGAAAGTTATTAATTAGCTGAATTACGGTACTTGCGTAAGCTCAACGGAATAAAGATCACCATAATCACGATGATGTAGAAGAACGATGTTGTGAGTGGATGTTCGCTAGGAAATGATCCGGCGGTTGCACCAAATTGATTCTGCAGACCAAATAATTGGCGACAAGCAGCAACCATAGTTGAGACCGGATTCCACTCTGCAAAGTACTGCAGAGCTCGTGGCATTCCGGTAGTTGGTGCAAAAGCGTTAGATAAGAATGTCAAAGGGAATGTCACGATAAAGCTGACATTCTGCACAACGCGAGCATCTGAGGCTGAGAGCCCGACCAATGCTCCAACCCACGAGAGCGCATAACCGAAGAAGAGCAAGAATAAGAATCCGAGTGCAACATTTCCGGCTCCGCTACTTGGACGCCATCCCACTACATATCCGGCAATTCCCATCACCAGAAGCACAACGATATTAAGAAGTGAGTCTCCCAATGTGCGTCCCACAACGAGCGCGGATTGCGAGATTGGCAATGATCTAAAGCGGTCAATCAGACCTTTCTTCATATCTTCAGCTAACCCAGATGCAGTTCCAGCCAAGGTAAATGCAACGGTCTGCACAAAAATTCCCGGCATCAGTAGCTGAACATATCCACCTGGTTGACCAGTATTAATGGATCCACCAAATACATAACGGAAGAGCAGGACAAACATTACCGGTTGAATAGTAGAAAAAATTAATACCTCTGGAACACGCGTCAATAATCGAAGTTGGCGCTGGGTAATGACTGCGGTGTCGCTCAATACGCTCACTTTGACTCCTCCTTGATTTCAGCGGCATGGCCGGTAAGGGATAGAAATACATCATCGAGCGATGGTCGCTTGAGGCCTACGTCGAGCGCATGAATTCCTGCGCTATCAAATGCTTTGAGAACTTCAAAGAGCGCCTGTGATCCGGTGGAGACAGGTGCTGAAATCTGTCGAAGACCTTCATCGAATGATGGCTTAATTCCACTGATTGCTTCCACAATCTCAAGCGTCTTTGCAACATGCGCTGCCTCAACGACAACCTCAAGACGTTCTCCACCAACCTGCTTCTTGAGTGTATCGGAGGTTCCGCGAGCAATTACTTTGCCGGTATCGATAACTGCAATTTCATCTGCTAATTGATCTGCCTCTTCGAGATATTGAGTTGTTAAGAGAAGTGTGACTCCACCTTTAACGAGCTCTTGAATTACGCCCCACATCTCCTGACGACCTCGTGGATCAAGTCCGGTTGTTGGTTCATCAAGAAATAAAACTTTTGGCTTCACAATTAACGATGCTGCAAGATCGAGACGACGACGCATTCCACCTGAGTAAGTCTTGATGGGGCGCTTACCTGCATCGGTTAAGCTAAATCGTTCGAGTAATTCATTTGCCCGGATAATCGCATTCTTCTTGCCCAAGTGATAGAGCTCGCCAAACATCACAAGATTGTCATAGCCGGTAAGAATTTCATCGACCGCTGCATATTGACCAGATAGACCAATGACTTCACGAACTTTCTCAGGATTCTTTATGACATCGATGCCGGCAACAGTTGCTGCACCAGAATCTGGGCGCAAGAGAGTCGACAAAATTCGAACTACAGTTGTTTTACCTGCACCATTAGGGCCGAGTACGCCAAGGACTGTTCCCTCTTCGACATCAAGATTGAGTCCATCGAGCGCACGTATTTTGCCTTTGTCATAGGTCTTGACGAGTTGTTCCGCGATAATTGATTTCACGGAGTAAACTTACGCCCCTATGAATACAAATGCATCCGCCAAAGAACACTCGCACCGCGAGATTATGATCATTCTGACGGGTTTGATGACCGGAATGCTGCTCGCAGCTCTGGATCAGACCATCGTCTCAACGGCTCTCAAGAGCATCGTCGAAGATTTCAACGGACTTGACCACTACACATGGGTCGTTACCGCTTACCTTTTGACCTCGACCGCTTCAACTCCGCTCTATGGAAAGATCTCTGACCTCTACGGTCGCCGAATCGTCTTCCAATTTGCAATCGTCACATTCTTGCTCGGCTCATTCCTCGCAGGCGCCTCACAGAACATGACCCAACTCATCGCAACTCGTGCGATTCAGGGTCTCGGCGCTGGTGGACTCATGGCGCTCACATTCGTCATCATCGGAGATATCGTCCCGCCGCGCGAACGCGGTCGCTACCAGGGTTACTTCGGTGCCGTCTGGGGTCTCTCATCTGTTGCAGGACCACTTCTTGGTGGATTCTTCTCAGATCACAAGCACATCCTCGGAGTCACAGGTTGGCGTTGGATTTTCTACATCAATCTCCCATTTGGAATCGCAGCACTCGCAATCACATCTGCAGTACTTCACATTCCTAAGATCAAGCGCGAACACAGCATTGATTACCTCGGTGCGCTCTTGCTCGTCTCTGCAGTGACAACGACTCTGCTCTCAGTCTCTGTCTACGGACCGCAGAATGGCTGGACAGATTCACACACAATTATCTATCTTGTAATTGGACTCTTGCTTGCTGCAATCTTTATCTATTGGGAAGGTAAAGCTACCGAACCGATCCTTCCACTTCATCTCTTTAAGAATCACACCTTCTCGCTTACATCGATTTTAGGTTTGATTATCGGAGCTGGCATGTTCGGCGCAATTGTTATGTTGCCTCTCTATATGCAGGTTGTGAAGGGATATTCGGCGACTTCTGCTGGACTTAAATTAATCCCATTGATGCTGGGAATTGTTTCAACGTCAATCGTAAGTGGAAAGCTCATTACAAAGCATGGCCACTACAAGCGTTATCCAATTATGGGTACTGCACTTATGACTGTAGGAATTCTTGCGATGTACTCATTGCAGATCGATACTCCTTATTGGAAGCTCTCAATCTTCGCCATCATGGTGGGCGCAGGACTTGGTCTCTCAATGCAGACAATCGTTATTGCGCTTCAGAACTCAGTTGAATTCAAGGATATGGGCGTTGCAACAAGTGCAAACACATTCTTCCGTTCACTTGGTTCGGTATTTGGAACCGCCCTCTTCGGTGCGATTTTGACTAATCGCCTTGCGCACTACATGGCAGGTAACTTCCAAGCGCTTGCAATGACAAAGCCATCAGCTCTTGCTGGCGTAGATGCTGCAAAGATCAAGGAGATTCAGAGCAATACCGGTGTCATCAAGACGCTGCCTACTGATGTCCAGAATGCCGTACTTGATGCATTCGTACATTCATTCCACATCGTCTTCCTGACAGCTGCACCAGTAGTTGCAGTGGGATTCATTGTGGCGCTCTTCCTCCGCGAAACTCCACTTCGTACCAATGCAGATTATGCAGCGGCACGAAATGAATCTGCGGGCGAGGCGCTCGGCTAATCTTCACAAGAATCAAAGACTGGAACCCCCTTCGCGAATTTCCTCGTGAAGTCGGGGTTCTTGTCTTTGCCTCGTTCTTTGTTGCAGTTGGATTTGGAATCATCGCACCAACGCTTCCGCTCTTCGCACGCTCTTTTGGTGTTAATAATGCGCAGGTCGGATCAATCATCTCTGCCTTCGCCTTTGCACGTTTCGCATCAGGGCTCATCTCTGGAAAGCTCGTAGATAAATTTGGTGAGCGACTCGTCTATACAGTTGGCATTGGTTTCGTCGCAGTATCTTCAGCTGCAGCAGCAATGGCCCAGTCTTATTCACAACTACTGCTCTTTCGTGCCGCAGGTGGACTTGGCTCATCTATGTTCTCAGTTGCCGCGGGTTCTTTGCTACTTCGCGTGACTAGTGATCAACAACGTGGCCGAGCTCAATCGCTCTATAACGGTTCATTTCTTATTGGAATGGTGGGCGGACCGGTAGTTGGCGGTGCCCTCTCTGCATTCTCTCTACGCGCTCCGCTAGCTATCTATGCAGCGCTCCTTACTATCTCCAGTATCTCTGCTGGTTTGTTATTGCGCGGATCTCAACTTGCAGCAAAGCCTGAAGGGAAGAGCGAGAAGACTTCACTGAAAGAGGCATTCGCACTAAGGCCATATCGCATCGCGCTAGCAATCTCATTTAGCACTGGTTTTATTCTCTTCGGAATGGGCCGCTCAATCGTTCCACTCTTTATGGTTGAAGATATGCATGTATCAACTACCTATATGGGTGTTGGCTTCACGATGGCATCAATTGCTAACGGTTTACTCCTACTTCGCGCTGGTCGACTTTCGGATGAGAGAGGTCGTCGATTCGTGGCAGTAGTTGGATCTTCGGCGTTATTTATCTCAACCGCACTTCTTCTCTTTACCGTGCAAGCTTGGATCTTCTTCCCTGCAATGATTTTCTCTGGAATTGCAGGTGCCTACCTATCGACAGTCCCAGGAAGTCTCGTGGGTGATGTCTTAAAGGGTAAGGGTGGCCAAGTTATTGCGGTGATGCAGATGTCTGGCGACTTTGCGGCGATGATTGCTCCGGTCTTACTGGGCGCAATCTCTGATGCCGGTGGATTTAGACCTGCATTTATCCTTGCTACTTTGTTAATGGCTGCAATCGTCCTTGTGACAACACGAATTCCGGAGACTCGGAATTCCGTACATCTAACACGGTGACTTAGAATCGTCGCATGCGTTCCAGGGGTAGATGGGTATCAGTCTTAACTCTGACTGCACTTTTTACCGCCCTCTTTACTCCAATTTCCTATGCACTTACAGTTTCTGCATCTGGAGATAGCAATGGTGTCTGCACTCAAACCGTCTCAATTACTTCTGGAATTACAGTTACAAAAGATGGAACTGAATGTGTAGTGCAGTTCACGACAAGTTCGACAATTACTTGGACCCCACAAAGCACTATCTCGGTGCGATATCTCGTTGTTGGCGGTGGTGGTAGCGGTACCCGTGGATATTGCGGGGTGTATTGGGGCCAAGGGGGCGGAGGAGGTGAAGTTCTTACGGGAACCGGCCGCTCTTTCACCGCAAATGTTGGTGTAACTGTGACCGTTGCAACGGCAACAGGTCGAGCAGGCGATTGCAGCCCTGGCGGTGGAGTCGATGGTAACTCTTCGACTCTTGGATCACTTACAGCGCGCGGTGGTAAAGCTTCTCTCAACGCAACTGCTGGAAATGCTGGAGCTTATGGCGGTGTAAGTGGAAACGGTAATGCTGGAGGTCAAGGTACAGCGAACGGTGCTAATGGTTGTTCAGTAGGTGCATGTCAAGCGGGTGGTGGTGGCGGTGCAGGTGCAGCGGGTTCGGGAAAGAACGGCGGCGCAGGAATTAATTCTGACATCGTCACTTTCGGTACAAATGTTATGTATGGAAGCGGTGGCGCAGGATGGGCTGGCTCTGGAGATGTGGGCAGCGCATATTCAGGAGGAGCAACACCAGGCTCTGGGTGCGATGCTCCAGTAAATCGTGGCGGCGGAGGAGCAGACTGCAATGGAAGTGCAGCAACAGGAGGTTCGGGAGGATCCGGATACATCGTTATCCGATACACCTACGATAACCCACCGGTTATAGGTGCATTCTCTAGCGCAGCATCTGCTTCTTATTCGGTTAACGAAAATACAACGGGTCTGTATTCACTCAATGCAACAGATGCCGATGCTGGAGCGACTCTCACATATTCATTAACCGGCACAGACGCGTCTGCCTTCAGCATTAGTGCTACTGGAACACTATCTTTTTCACCAGCACCAGATTTTGAAGCGCCCACGGATTCTGATCAAAATAACGTTTATATTGTCATCACTTGGGTTTCAGATGGAATGATGAGTGATTCTCAAACTGTAACCATCACCGTCTTAGATGTTGCAGAAGCTGGAACTATTACCCTCCCTACAATTATTGGAACGCCAACCAAGGGTACGAACCTGACGGCGACCGTTAATGTCAATGTTGCAGGAAAAGTGAGATTTCTAATTGATGGAAAACGAGTTGTCTCATGTATTTCAAAACCTACGAGTGGAAGCTACCCAAGCTACACCTCTAGCTGTACTTGGAAGCCAGCGAGATTGGGTCGTCAGTACCTCACGGCAACTCTGACGCCGAGTAATTCAAACTTCAGCACTGTTACTTCAGCCCCCCAAATGATTTGGGTCGTAAAGCGAGCAACTATTCGTTAAAGGCCTTTAAGAGCGCTGACTACCTTTGTCAGTGAGGCCTTTGCATCACCAAAGAGAAGTGTCGTCTTTGGATCATAGAGAAGTTCATTCTCAATTCCCGCAAACCCCGGACGCATAGATCTCTTGAGGAAGATGATATTTGCTGCATCAGAAACTTTAAGAATTGGCATTCCGTAGATTGGGCAACCTGGTGTGTTCTCTGCCGCAGGATTTACGACATCGTTTGCACCAATAACAATTGCCACATCGGTCTGACCAAAAGTTGGATTGACATCATCCATTTCTGCTAACTGCTCGTAAGGAACATTTGCCTCTGCAAGAAGTACGTTCATATGTCCTGGCATACGACCTGCGACGGGATGGATTCCGTAGGCAACATCGATTCCCTTAGAGATTAAGAGATCCGCCATTTCACGAACTGTGTGCTGAGCTTGCGCAACAGCGAGACCAAAGCCTGGAACGATGACGACTCGACGCGCATAGTTAAGCAAGATTGCAACATCTTCAGGTGAACCAGATTTAACCGGACGTTCTTCGCCGGCGGCGGCTTGTGCCTGAGGCTTTGCAGTGAAGGCGCCGAAGAGCGTGCCAAATAGAGAACGACCCATCGCCTCTGCCATCAAGCGGGTCAAGATTGTTCCGGAAGCACCGACGAGCGTTCCCGCAATGATCAAGAGTGTTGAGTCGAGTACATATCCGCTCGCCGCAACAGTAAGACCTGTAAATGCATTGAGCAGAGAGATAACAATTGGAACATCTGCACCACCGACTGGAAGTACGAAGAGCACACCAAATAGAAGTGAGAGCGCAGCCAAGATCAGGAGTGGATTAGTACCAAGCGCATTAACTACCCAGACCGAAACAGCTAATACTGCGGCTAAATTAGCAGCGATAACGAAGCGTCCGCCAGGAAAGACAACGGGACGAGTAGTCATCAGCTCTTGCAACTTTAAGAATGTGATGATGGAACCACTAAATGAAACACAGCCAACTACAACTGTGAAGACGGTAAAAATAACCTCGGCTGTAGTCGCAGTGCTTCCGAGCTTAAGATATTCAACGATGGCAACAAGTGCTGCTGCTCCACCACCAACACCGTTAAAGAGCGCAACGAGTTGCGGCATATTTGTCATCTGTACCTTACGAGCGGCAGGAACACCGACCGCTAAACCAAATGCAAGTGCGCCAAAGATCCACCCTAGGTTGTGATGCTCCTTAAGATGGAAGAAGACCATGATGATTGCAACAGTTGCACCTGCTGCACCCATAAGGTTTCCGCGACGAGCAGTCTTTGGATGTGAAAGACCTTTGAGCGCCAAGATAAAGAGAACGCCAGCGCCTAGACCGATGAGGTCGTAAACGAAGTTACTCACTTTTGCTCACCGCCCTTCTTGGGCTTAAACATTTCGAGCATGCGGTCCGTCACTACAAAACCACCGACGACATTTATCGTTGCAAGAACTATTGCGGCTACCGCGAGTCCAAGTTCGAGATTACTGGTCGCCTCGTCTGCAACGATGATTGCACCGACCAAGATGACGCCGTGAATTGCATTTGCACCCGACATCAAAGGAGTGTGAAGAGTTGATGAAACCTTCGAGACCACTTCAAATCCCACAAATACTGCAAGGACGAAGATTGAAATAACTGCGATTGGTTGCATTACTGGGCCGCCTTTACTTCTGGTGTTCGACGAGCGCCACCATGTGTGACCGCAGCGCCGTTGATGATTTCATCTTCGAAATTAATATTGATGCTCAACTCAGTTGCAGCTTTATCATCCTTTGCAGGTGCAGCTGGCTTAGTTAACAAGGTAAGCAAGTTAACGACATTTCGTGAGTAAAGGCTTGATGCGTGGAATGGAAGTTGGCTTGGAACATCTTTTCCGCCCCAGATGCGAACTCCCCCAGCGGTCTCAACAATTTCACCTGGCTTTGATCCTTCGACATTTCCGCCAGTTTCAGCAGCTAAATCGATGATGATTGTTCCTGGCTCCATTGCATCGACCATATCTTTTGTCATCAAACGTGGAGCTGCTCGTCCCGGAACAGCTGCTGTGGTGATTACAACATGTGACTTAGCGATATATGGAGTCAATAGTTCGCGTTGCTTTGCAGCACGGTCTTCGGTCATCTCGCGGGCATATCCCCCAGCGCCTTCTAGCACTTCAAGTTCGAGTTGAATAAATGTTGCACCCATGGAACGCACCTCATCGGCTGATGCAGGACGCACGTCGTAAGCCGAGACAACTGCACCCAAGCGGCGCGCAGTTGCAATTGCCTGTAATCCTGCAACACCGGCTCCGAGCACAAGAACCTGTGCCGGAGTAACTGTTCCGGCTGCTGTCATAAGTAGTGGGAAGAATCGAGGTGAAAGTTCTGCACCGACAAGCGCCGCGCGATAACCCGCGCAGAGCGCTTGTGATGATAAGGCATCCATTGATTGTGCACGGGAAATTCGTGGAACTAGTTCGAGCGAGAAAGCTGTCACGCCGGCACTTGCAGCTGCATCAATGGAATCAACAGATGTCGTCGGCGATAAAAATGAGATTGTTACAGCGCCCTTCTTCAACTTGCTCATCTGCGCCGCTGTTAAAGGCTGTACTGAGAGAACAACATCAGCATCATTGAGAAGATCACCAGAAATAACAGTTGCGCCTGCAGAGCGATATTGGTCATCTGATGCTTGAGAATAAATTCCGGCACCGCTTTCAACGGCAACCTCATATCCAAGCTTGGTCAATTTGCTGATGACATCCGGGACGAGCGCCACGCGCTTTTCGCCCTCACGTATTTCCTTAGGAACACAGACCTTCATGCCAGAAGGCTAGTCGCTGATGCTGGGAGTATCTAGATGAAAGGCAGTGCCGAACCTAAAGAATTAGTGAATATTTAACGAGTAGAGGTTCTACGCGGGACGAAAATGCGCAGTATTGATGAGGTCGAACCGGTTATGCCAACGGTCGTAGGTACCGCTTGAGCAAGAATCGTCATGTTACCTATTTGGGTGGGTTTCCAGGTACATGAAGCCGTGTATGAACTGGCCGATCCGGTTGCTAATTTGGAAATGCATCCAGCGATTCTCTTTCCGTTAAGAAGGAAGGTTACTTTCGATGCAACGGTAACAGTCGCAGAGATTGCGATTGCGGTTCGGTATGGGGCGCTACTTACATTTCCGGCAATGGTAAATGCTGAAAAAGAGGATGTATCTAAGACATCCGTTACCGTGACAGTGACTGTCTCATATCCAGCATTGTTAGATGAATCAACACCTTTAAAGACAACGATATATGTGTTGTTCGCGCCCACATCTGTAGGCGCCTCAAAGTCTGGTGCGACGATAAAGGCGAGTGAAGCAGATGTCGTTGAGAGCCGCGTGATTGAAAATTTTAATTTATCTTCGCCGCCATCAATCGTGATTGTTGCGCTCTCATCTGTGGTGATGGTTCCTACTGCAGTTGTGTTCTCAGGAGTGCTAAAGGTATCTGCGGAAGGAAAAGCTGGTGGTGTTGTATCAGCATCGACACCTTGGTCAAAGAAGGAGTCTGCAGATAATGTTCCATATGTATCCGTACCTGGTCCACCATAAAAGTGAGACCGTTCATCGATATATGCAACGTAATCATTTCCGGGGCCACCATAAAATGTCGAGAACCACATATGGTTTGTGATTGAGTCATTACCTGCTCCGCCGAAGAAGAAGTCCTGCGTAGAGGCATCAGAATCCAAAGTCGGAACTTGATTATCGTTGCTATCTCCACAAAAAAGGTCTTGACCATTTCCATTTGCGCCAGCGCTACCTGTAATGACGCCGGCGCCATTTGCAACCCAGACAACTAAACTTCCGTTAGAAATTTTTGTTTCAATGGCCGCGGCATCTGCTAAGCCCATCAGACCTGGAATCGTTGCTCGAGTGTAGAGAGGGTCATTAATTGCTGCGATACATGCATCGAGTTGCTGTGC
>CAJBMC010000030.1 GCA_903954055.1 uncultured Actinomycetes bacterium
CGTTAAGCCTGACGGCGTAGCACGTTCCTTGGTCGGCGAAATCATCGCCCGTATCGAACGCAAGGGATACACAATTACATCGCTACGTATGTTGCAGGCAGATCGCGCTCTTCTCGAACAACATTATGCAGAGCATCAAGGAAAGCCATTCTTCGAACCACTCGTTGAGTTCATGCTCTCTGGCCCAATTGTTGCGATGGTCGTTGAAGGTAATCGCGTTATCGAAGGTTTCCGCAATATCGCAGGTACAACAGATCCAACTGTTGCAGATCCCGGAACAATCCGCGGAGATCTCGCACGTGATGCAGGAACAAAAGTTACACAAAATCTCGTACATGGTTCAGATTCAGCAGAATCTGCAGCCCGCGAAATTGCAATCTTCTTTGGAGGTAAATAATGTCAAGCAAGATGTCATTCATCGGTCGCGATATGGCGGTCGATCTCGGAACCGCTAACACACTTGTCTATGTTCGCGGTCGCGGCATCGTATTGAACGAGCCTTCTGTAGTTGCAGTTAATCAAGATACTGGCGGAATTCTCGCTGTTGGCATTGAAGCGAAGAAGATGATTGGACGTACACCAGGCAATATTGTTGCTATTCGTCCACTCAAAGATGGCGTTATCGCGGACTTCGATACTACAGAGCGCATGCTCCGTTACTTTATTCAGAAAGTTCATAAGCGCAGCTACCTTGCTAAGCCACGTATTGTCGTTTGTGTTCCATCAGGTATTACTGGTGTCGAACAGCGCGCGGTTAAGGATGCAGGATATGCAGCTGGCGCTCGAAAGGTTTACATCATCGAAGAGCCAATGGCAGCTGCAATCGGTGCCGGTCTTCCAATCCACGAACCAACTGGAAATATGGTTGTCGATATCGGAGGCGGAACTACTGAGGTTGCTGTGATTTCACTCGGTGGAATTGTTACCGCGCTTTCAATTCGCGTAGGAGGCGATGAGCTCGATCAATCAATTATTAACTGGGTAAAGCGCGAATATTCGCTTCTTCTTGGTGAGCGCACAGCCGAAGAGATCAAGATGGCTATTGGTTCTGCATACCCATTGCAGGGCGAGAATGATGCTGAAATCCGTGGTCGCGACCTTGCAACCGGACTTCCTAAGACAATCGTTGTAACTGCAGCAGAGATTCGCAAAGCACTTGAAGAGCCAGTAAATGCAATCGTTAACGCAGTTAAGGGCACACTCGATAAGACTCCTCCAGAGCTCTCATCAGATTTAATGGATCGCGGCATCGTACTTACAGGTGGTGGAGCGCTCCTTAAGGGTCTCGACGAGCGCCTACGTCGCGAAACAGGAATGCCAATTCATATTGCAGAACGTCCACTCGACGCTGTCGTTGAAGGTTCCGGTAAGTGCATTGAAGAATTCGAAGCCCTTGAAAAGGTTTTGATTTCAGAGCCACGTCGCTAAGGGTCCACACTCGTGCGTTATGGCGGCGACAATCGTGGTCGTCTTCTACTCATCGTTTTAATTGTTACATCGCTATTTTTGATCACTCTTGATCTTCGCGGCGTAAAAGTTATCGATGGTATTCGCACAGGAACTCAGACTGCAATCACACCAGTAGAAAAAGCCGGTTCATGGGTAGTCTCACCGTTTCGCAATTTTCTCTCTGATGTAACCCACCTTGGCCGTACTCGAAATCAAATCGAGAAGTTAAAGGCCGATAACGATGCGCTTCGCCTCGCACTTCTCAACCGCAAAGTTGCCGATGCAGAACTGAAGCAGTTGAAGGGCGTACTTAATCTTGCCGGAACCGGTGGGTTTAAAGTTGTCAGCGCTAAGGTAATTTCACAAGGAGCAA
>CAJBMC010000031.1 GCA_903954055.1 uncultured Actinomycetes bacterium
CATATGAAATTGTTCGAGTGTCACCGGGTTCACCTTCAAAGTGAAATGCAATTCGGCCGCCGTGACCTTCAGCAACATGTCGGTCAAGTGCATTTACAGATGCGTTGATCTTGCCGCCCACAAACCATTGTGCAAATGGTGGATTCCATTCGAGGGTTGTATCCCACTTGCGATCCCAGACCAGCGCCTCTGCTTGGCGATCCCAGAAGTCGAGGACGTCGTGGTGCGCCTCGGCGTAGAGACTTGGCTGGGCGTTGGCAGCAGCTGCAAATTCATCGCTAGGAGTAAAGGTTCGGTTCTCGGTTGCGAGATTTTCCAATGATTCAGAGCTCATAACCATTGAGATTACAAGGCGGCTATCGCCCTGCATAGGGGATTTCACTCATCCACACCATCTACTTCGTCACGGTTTCTAGCTATCAAAATCCTCCATGATCCCGCCCATGACACTCTTAACTTTCCTCTCCTACCTCTTCAAATTCCTCTCAAATCAGGGGCTTTTAGCCTCACTGCTGGCGATGATTCAGAAAATTCTCCACCCGTAGGGAGTCGATTTTCGCTTACCTAGGGGTAGGTGGTTGGATTAGCCGTAAGCCTCGGTGAGCCAATGGTGCCTTCCGGATCGGGTTTACACCCTTCGATCTACCCATTGGAGAACATCATGCCAATTGCAACCCCTGAAGTTTATGCAGCAATGTTGGACCGCGCTAAGGCGGGAAAGTTTGCATATCCAGCGATCAACGTCTCATCATCACAGACAATCATCGGCGCTATTCGCGGATTCGCAGAGGCTGAATCAGATGGAATCATCCAATTTTCATGGGGCGGAGCAGAGTACGCATCAGGTTCAACCGTTAAAGATCAGGTTGCTGGTGCAGTAGCGCTCGCTGAATTTGCACACGTTGTTGCAAAGAATTACAAGGTCAATATTGGTATCCACACAGATCACTGCCCAAAGGAGAAGCTCGACACATTTATGCGTCCACTTCTCGACCTCGGTGCGCAGCGCATCAAGGATGGCAAGGCTCCGTTGTTTAACTCGCACATGTGGGATGGCTCAGCCGTCGACATGAAGGAGAACATGGTTATTGCAAAGGAACTTCTTGCGAAGTCCGTTGCCGCAAATACAATTCTTGAAATTGAAATCGGCGTTGTCGGTGGCGAAGAAGATGGCGTCGAAGCGAAGCACGATGCAAAGCTTTACTCAACTCCAGAAGATGCACTTCTTACCCTCGAAACATTGGGCAATGGCGAAAACGGTCGCTACATGGTTGCGGCAACATTTGGAAACGTTCACGGTGTATACAAGCCAGGAAATGTTGTTCTCTCACCAGGAATCTTGAAGGATCTCCAAGATGCAGTTGCAGCAAAGCTTGGACAATCAGCAGGAAGCAAGCCAATGGATCTCGTATTCCATGGTGGTTCTGGCTCACTTCTCTCAGAGATTCGCGATTCACTTGATTACGGTGTTGTAAAGATGAATATCGATACTGATACTCAGTATGCATTTACCCGTCCAGTAGTTGATCACGTCATGAAGAACTATGACGGCGTTCTCAAGATCGATGGCGAAATCGGAAATAAGAAGGCTTACGATCCACGCGCGTGGGGTAAGGCTGCTGAAGCAGGAATCGCTGCTCGTGTAGCGCTTGCTTGCGAAGATCTTCGTTCAACAGGCACATCACTTCTTAAGTAATTAATTCAACTACGAGTCGGAGAGGCTTTACCTATGCCTGCATTAGTTCTACTGGGAGCACAGTGGGGTGATGAGGGCAAGGGTAAAGCTACCGACTTGCTCGGAGATCGCGTCGATTATGTTGTTCGCTATCAAGGCGGCAACAATGCGGGACATACAGTTGTCATCGGTGATCAAAAGTACGCACTTCACTTGCTGCCATCAGGAATTCTCTCTCCTAATGTTGTTCCGGTAATTGCAAATGGAGTTGTGATTGACCCAGCAGTATTGCTTCAAGAGATAAACGGACTCACCGAGCGCGGAATTGATTGCAGTAAGTTGGTTATCTCAACTAATGCGCACTTGATCACTCCTTATCACCGCACTATCGATAAAGTTTCAGAACGATTCTTAGGTAAATCAAAGATTGGTACAACCGGTCGTGGAATTGGTCCGGCATATGCCGACAAGATCAACCGCATTGGTATTCGCGTGCAAGATCTCTTCGATCCTTCCATCCTTCGCCAAAAGTTAGAGGGCGCACTGCGTGATAAGAATCAGATTCTTATCAAGGTCTTTAACCGTAAAGAAATGTCGGTCGATGATGTTTTAGCTGAGTATCTTGAATACGCAGAGATTCTTCGCCCTTACGTTGCAGATACCGTTTTACTTCTCGACCAAGCGCTCAAAGCTGGAAAGCGCGTGTTGCTCGAAGGTTCGCAGGGAACTTTGCTCGATGTCGATCACGGTACATATCCATTCGTCACATCTTCAAATCCAACTGCAGGTGGCGCATGTACAGGTTCTGGTATCGGTCCAACAAAGATTGAGACTGTAATTGGAATCGTTAAGGCCTACACAACTCGCGTCGGATCTGGCCCTTTCCCAACTGAGCTCTTCGATGAAGATGGCGAAAAGCTCCGCACAATCGGTGGCGAAGTTGGTGTCACAACAGGTCGTGCACGTCGTTGCGGTTGGTATGACGCACCGATTGCTCGCTACGCAGTACGTGTCAATGGTTTAACTGACTTCTTCCTGACAAAGCTCGATGTCCTCACTGGCTGGGACCAAATTCCAGTGTGTGTTGCTTATGAGATTGATGGAAAGCGCGTAGAAGAACTACCTTCTTCACAGACTGATTTCCATCATGCAAAGCCGATTTACGAATATCTCCCAGGCTGGAAGGAAGATATTTCAGGTGCGCGCACAATCGCTGAGCTTCCTAAGAATGCACAGGATTACATCTCCTTCCTCGAGAAGATCTCTGGCGCACCGATGAGCGCAATCGGCGTAGGTCCAGGGCGCGACCAGACAATCGTCGTAAAGGATTTCATCTAAGCCATGAAAATCCTCCTAGTTGGAAGCGGCGGTCGTGAGCACGCACTTGCACTAGGACTGCAAGCAGATTCTGCTTGTACCGAACTTCACGTTGCACCGGGTAATCCAGGAATTGCAGAGTTTGCTGAAGTGCATTCACTTGCTGTAACCGACAACGCGGCGATTGCATCATTGGCGCAATCACTTGGTGTGGATTTAGTCGTAATCGGTCCTGAAGTTCCACTCGTTAATGGCGCAGCTGATGCAGTACGTGCAATTGGTATTCCCGTCTTTGGACCTTCAAAAGCGGCCGCACAATTAGAGGGCTCAAAAGATTTCGCAAAAGGCGTGATGCGTGATGCCGGTGTTCCAACTGCACATAGCTTCACCTGCACAACTGAATCCGAGATTGTCGCTGCCCTTGATTCATTTGGTGCGCCTTATGTTGTTAAAGATGATGGACTCGCTGCAGGTAAAGGCGTAGTCGTTACCGATGATCGCGAGCTAGCGCTCAAGCACGCTCTCGTATGCGATCGAGTAGTCATTGAAGAGTTTCTCGATGGTCCTGAGATTTCGCTCTTTGGTATTTCTGACGGCCGAAATATTTTGGCGATGCAACCTGCGCAAGATTTTAAACGTGCTTACGATAATGATGAAGGTCCAAACACTGGTGGTATGGGTGCTTATTCACCGCTTCCTTGGGCACCGGAAAATATTGTGGAAGATACTTACGAAAAGGTATTGGCTCCAATGGTCGCTGAGATGGCAGCTCGCGGAACGCCTTTCGTAGGCTTGTTATATGCCGGCCTTGCACTTACAAAGAATGGAATCCGAGTAATCGAATTTAATGCTCGTTTTGGCGATCCAGAGACCCAAGTTCTTATTCCCCGACTACAAACACCTCTTGCAACTCTTCTCTATAACGCAGCGACCGATAATCTCGATGACACGGTATTAAATTGGCGCGACGAGAGTGCAGTCACAGTCGTTCTTGCATCCGAGGGATATCCAGAATCTCCCAAGGTCGGAGCTACGATTGATATACCAACATGTATGGATACAACTATTTATCATGCAGGAACAACGAGAAGTGATAACAATTTAATCTCCAGCGGAGGACGAGTTCTCACTATTACTGGACTTGGTAGTGATTTAAAGGAAGCACGGGATAAGGCTTACTCCACTATCGCAAAAGTTCTCTTGGATAATTCATTCTTCCGTTCAGATATCGCACTAGCAGCAAGTGAGGGGAAATAACCTATGAGCGTATTAGCCGATCGCTATGCATCTAATGAGATGCGCAAGGTCTTTGCTCCGGAGTCAAAGATAATTGCCGAGCGACAATTATGGATCGCAGTTGCCCGCGCACAATCACAGCTCGGGCATTCTATTGATGCCTCAGTAATTGCTGACTATGAGAAAGTAATTTCAAAAGTCGATCTTGCATCTATAGATGCTCGCGAGAAAATTACCCGCCACGATGTAAAAGCACGGATTGAGGAATTCAACGCACTAGCCGGCCATGAGGCAATCCATGCTGGAATGACTAGTCGCGACCTCACTGAAAATATTGAAGCGCTCCAGATTCGCGATGGTCTCAATATTGTTCGAGACAAGGTAGTTGCACTCCTTGCTCAACTTGCAAGCAAGGCGGCAGAGTATTCAGATCAACCAATCGCTGGGCGTTCCCACAATGTTCCGGCACAGATAACCACTCTAGGAAAGCGGTTTGCATCTGCTGCCGAAGAGTTGCTCTATGCATTTGAACGCCTAGAAAGCCTTCAAAGTCGCTATCCCATGCGCGGAATTAAAGGCCCGGTCGGGACAGCTCAAGATTCAATAGATTTACTAGGTACTTCAGAGACACATCAAAAACTTGAGGCATCAATCGCAGCCGAACTTGGCTTTGAGCGAATTCTTGATTCAACCGGTCAGGTCTATCCGCGCTCACTCGATTACGAAGTCCTCACAACACTTGTACAGCTCGCAGCGTCACCTTCATCACTTGCGACTTCAATTCGCTTAATGGCTGGCGCAGAACTTGTCACTGAAGGATTTAAAGCAGGCCAGGTTGGCTCATCTGCGATGCCTCATAAGATGAATACTCGTTCTTGTGAAAGAGTAAATGGTCTTACGGTAATCCTTCGCGGATATTCATCGATGGTCTCAGAGTTAGCTGGTAACCAATGGAATGAAGGAGATGTCTCTTGCAGCGTTGTTCGACGCGTTGCAATTGCAGATGCTTTCTATGCTATGGATGGATTGCTTGAAACAATGCTGACCGTACTCAACGAGTTCGGCGCATTCCCAGCGGTAATAGAGGCAGAGCTCGAGCGTTATCTGCCATTCCTTGCAACGACAAAGATTTTGATGGCCTCTGTAAAAGCTGGCGTCGGTCGTGAAGTTGCGCACGAAGCAATTAAGGAGCACGCAGTTGCAGCAGCGCTCGGCATGCGCGAAGGTCGAGCAAATAATCTCCTCGATGCGCTATCTGGTGATGATCGAATTCCGTTAACTCGCGGAGAGCTCGATGCACTAATTGGCAACCCAATTGAATTTACTGGTGATGCGCGCGAACAGGTTGCGCGCGTAGTCAATCGCATTGAAGCAATCACCAAGAATTTTCCAACTGCTGCAACATATAAGCCGGGTTCTATTCGATGAGTGGATTCGGGGTGGCCGGTGCACCAGTTGCACCAGTAATTGAAGGCTGGCGTCATCTGCGTACCGGCAAGGTGCGTGACTTGTACTCCAACGAAGCGGGCGAAATTCTGCTCGTTGCCTCAGATCGCATCTCTGCCTTCGATTGGGTCC
>CAJBMC010000032.1 GCA_903954055.1 uncultured Actinomycetes bacterium
ATCTCATTCGCTGGTCTGTCTTTGCGGGAGATGATTCTCTCGACGGAGAGCTAAAAAAGCTCACCGTCAAAATTGCCGGCCACCTTGCAGAATTAGATTTCGGAAATGCCAAATTTGAAATTGAAAAGTTAAGAATGCGCTCCGTTAACTCCCCATTGAGAGAATTCTTTGAACAATTTGCCTTGGGTGCTTCATGTTATTCGATGCTCAGCCTTGGAAATTTTACCGAACTCGAGGAATCGATCTCTAAATTAGAAATAGGGGTAGCAGAACTTTTCCTCGGCGTGGACGATCAAATCAACCTCTTGCGAATGCTCGCCGTAAAACGATATATATTTAATGACGCAACAGGTGTTGAAGAGATATTCAATTTATCTCAAGAATTAGGTAAACGAACTTCGCTCTACACATCTCATATTTTCTTGTCGGCGATTCAGGCGATGCACCTCCACCAAAGAGGCGAATATAGGCAGGCCCATGAGATTGCGACGCTAGCGCTCAATCAGCATCTTCAACAGGGATTTGTAGGAAATCATGGCCCGCTTGATGTCATGTTTATTTCGGCACGTTGTTTACTTGAATTTGCTCGCCCGCATGAAGCACTCGCAATTCTTGAGCAAATTAAGACGCTCTCCCATCAATGGAAGCAGTGGCATTGGTATGTCACAGCAGATAAGCACATTATCGAATTTCAGACTTTTTCAAATCAATTAACCGAGTCAATCTCCCGAATAAAGGAATCTCGAGAATTCGTCGAAACTATCGACTCCCCACATCAGTTGCAGCAGTTACTCGATATCAGTGAGATGGCGATCCGCCGAAGACTCAATGATTTCAATCGATTGGAAGTTTTGGTCAACCGTACGCCGGTAACTCGCGACACACAGCACTATCGGTCTATGGTCGATCAATTTAGAGGCCGTAAAAGTCTTGTCGAGATGGCAAGAAAATTACCTGAGAGCACTCCTCGAGACTTGATCTGGAAGTCGTTAACAGATGCTGAATTAAATTTGGATTCAGAGAAGTTGGCACTTGCTGCCATGCATCGTGCGATGCAAGCCGGAGCTTCGGTCGGTGCGAGAGAAACATTTTTAAGACAGAGTGACGAGATCGGCAATCTCGTCATTAGGGTCGCAAATGATTTTCCAACTGTATACAACGAAGAGCTAGCAACTGCGATGGCGGTGCGTATGAAAGAGCGAGGAAATGCAATGACCGAAGGACACCAAGCACTCACCAAGCGAGAACTTGAAATATTAAGGCAACTTTCGACGGGACGCACCCTCACCGTGATAGCAGGCGAATTGCATATTTCACAGAACACTATGAAGACTCATTTGAAGAATCTCTATCGCAAGCTCTCGGCGACAGACCGAAATGATGCACTCGAGAAGGCAAAAACACTCTTCCTCTTGTAAGAAATTAACTGTCGATAAGGAATACTTGAGGCATGCATGAGCCTCTCATAGTTACCGAGCGACTTGAACTTCACCATATTCCAGCAGATGGATTGATCTCGCTCTTCGAAGATAAAGATGATCAGCTTGCTATTGCGGGTCGAAATTTCATCAACCCACATAGAGTGCTCGTCGCTGATGAGGGACCACTTGCCTGGCGGGTTCCACAAGTCAAAGCAGATTCATCAACCAATAAGTGGTTCGTTAGATTCATAGTTCTGAAAGAGAGCCACGAAATTATTGGAAGCACCAGTTTTCACGGCGCACCTGATAGCGAAGGCATGGTTGAAATCGGTATTGGTATCGATGAGAAATTCTGGCGCCAAGGTTTTGCAAAAGAGGCGCTCCGTGGAATGTGGCGCTGGGTCTGCGACGAGCCAGGTGTGAAGACTCTTCGCTACACAGTGAGCCCTACTAATATCGCATCTGTAAAAATTATCGAGAGCTATGGCTTTGAACATAAGGGCCAGCAGATGGATGAGATTGATGGGCCAGAAGATATCTATGAAATGGCAGTTGCTGATTTTATGAAGACGTGGGGCGCTTGAGATGAGCGATGAATTTGAGGAGATTGTTGGCGATTTCGATGACGAACTCGATCTCACGCTGTATTCAGATGCACAGGAGTTAGCAGAAGAAGTTACTGCTCAAGCGCTACTCGCAATTGAAAATGGATTACTCGCCCGAGGTGAATTTCATCTAGTACTTACCGGTGGAAGCCTCGGTGTTCAGATTTCTCAGGCGCTGGTTGCTGCATTTAATAGTGCACCCGAGCTCTATGAAGGGCTCCATATTTACTGGAGTGATGAACGTTTTGTCGAACTTGAAAGCCCTGAAAGAAATGCAGCGCCGCTTCATAATGCGGTGAAAAATCCCAATGTGATTATTCATGAGTCACTCGCGCCAAATTCACCAGCAACAATTGAAGAGGCAGTAAAAGATTACGAAGACGCGCTAGCAAATGTCACCATCGATCTCAATATTCTGGGAGTCGGACCAGATGGTCACGTTGCATCGCTCTTTCCGGGAATTGCCGATATCGATGATCGACGTTCAATATTTGCGATAACGGATTCGCCAAAGCCACCAGCTGTTCGCCTCTCATTCACCATGAAGTTAATAAATGAGGCGCGCGAAGTCTGGATTGTTGCGGCGGGCGAAAGTAAGGCAGATGCTGTGGCTAAAATCATTGAGGGCGATTTATCAATTCCGGCCAGTTATGTCAGCGCCTCAGAACGCACACGCCTCATCGTTGATCAGGCCGCTTTCTTCACTGAGTAGATTCATCCACTAGACTTATCTACGTACTCGCACGAGGGCCCCAGCGCTGAGGCTCTTGATTAACGAAAAAGGCAATCACTGATGAGCACATCTTCATTCGGCATGGTCGGACTTGGCCGCATGGGCGCAAATATCGTCCGCCGCCTCCACCGCCACAACATCACATCGGTCGTCTATGACGTATCGCCAGATTCTGTAAAGGCGCTCGTCGCAGAAGGTTCCATCGGCGCAAATGACCTGGCGCAACTCGCCTCTCAACTCACGGCACCTCGCACAGTCTGGGTAATGGTTCCTGCAGGAGTTACTGATTCAACAATTGCGGCAGTAGCGGAAGTTCTCTCACCAGGTGACACCATCATTGATGGTGGAAATAGCTATTACAAGAACGATCTTAAGAATGCAGAATTTTTAAAGACAAAGGGAATCAACTTTGTCGATGTCGGGACATCTGGTGGTGTCTACGGTCTTGAGCGTGGCTATTCACTGATGATCGGCGGAGATGACGCAGTTGTGAAATCTCTCGATCCAATCTTTAAGGCGCTCTGTCCAGGAGTCGAATCTGCAGAACGCACGCCAGGTCGCACCGGCGAACCTTCCCAAGCTGAATACGGTTACCTGCATTGCGGCCCAACCGGTTCTGGCCACTTTGTAAAGATGATTCATAACGGAATCGAATACGGAATGATGGCTGCATTTGCAGAAGGTCTTGCAATCTTCGAAGCAGCTGATGAAATGACTCCTGCATACGATTTAGATATTCCTGAGATCACCGAAGTCTGGCGTCGCGGTTCTGTCGTTGCGTCATGGCTACTCGATCTAACAGCACAGGCGCTCAATGAATCAGCAGAGCTGACCGAGTACTCAACTCAAGTAAGCGATAGTGGCGAAGGTCGTTGGACAGTGCAGGCGGCTATTGAGGCTGGAATCCCAGCTCATGTGCTTTCAGCTTCGCTCTATTCACGTTTTGCCTCACGCAACAATGATGAATTTGGTAACCGCGTACTGAGCGCAATGCGCTACAAGTTCGGTGGCCATAATGAAAAGCCGGCAAAGTAATGAAGGCAGATGTTCTCGTTCTCTTCGGCGCCACCGGAGATTTGGCTAAGAAGAAGTTATTTCCAGCGCTCTATGACATGGAAGATCTCGGACAGCTCGATATTCCCGTCGTAGGTGTTGCATCGTCCAAGTGGACGCAAGAAGTATTTCGCGACAATGTTGAAGCCGCAGTACGTGCTCGCAAAAACAATGCAGATCAACGCATTATCACCAAACTTCGCGATGAAGTTCAGTTGATTGTTGGCGATTACAACAACCCCGAAACCTTTGTGCAGCTTGCCGAAGCGATCAAAGATTACAAACTCCCAGTTATTTATTTAGCAATCGCTCCTGAATTCTTTGCAACCATCACAGAGGCACTTGCTGCAGTTGGCATCACAAAGCGCGCACGCGTTGTTGTCGAAAAGCCATTTGGTCGCGACCTTGAATCTGCAAAGTTACTTGATGCAGAGTTGAAGAAGCTTCTCCCAGAAGAGCAGATCTATCGCATCGATCACTATCTCGGTAAAGAGGCGGTTGAAGATCTTCTTGTCTTCCGCTTTGCAAATACGCTTTTTGAACCGGTCTGGAACCGCAACTACGTCTCCAATATTCAGATTACGATGGCAGAAAACTTCGGTATCGATGGCCGCGGTAATTTCTATGACGGGGTAGGCGCTACTCGTGACGTACTTCAGAATCACATCTTGCAGGTGCTCACTATGCTCACCATGGAGCCACCTATCGATATGGATTCAGATGCGATGCAGAATGAGAAGATAAAAGTTCTCACTGCTATCCGAGATATTAATAAGAACGATGTTGTTCGCGGTCAATTCGAGGGATATCTCGACGAACCTGGCGTTGCGGAAAATTCAGATACCGAGACTTTTGTTGCGATGAAACTCTTCATCGATAACTGGCGTTGGGCGGGAGTTCCAATCTACCTTCGCACAGGTAAGAAGATGCCTGAGACCGTACTTGAGGTAATCGTTGAATTTAAGCAACCTCCTCGCGCGCTCTTCGGAAAAGCAGAGTCAAACCATGTGCGCTTCCGTCTCGGTAGCAAAGATGGTGTAGACCTTTCGTTACAGGCGAAGAAGCCAGGCACGAAACTTGTTACCGAAACTGTTGATCTCTCGGTCGAGTTTGTTGCTGAATTTGGTGATCGACAAGGACCTTACGAGCGCTTGCTTCGTGCAGCAATTGTGGGCGATCACTTCCGATTCACACGTATCGACTCCGTACTTCAATCATGGAACATTCTGGAAGATATTCTCAAGAATCCGAATCCAGTTATTCCTTATGACGAAGGCAGCTGGGGACCATCACAGGCAGATGATTTGATTCCTGGTGGTTGGGCGAAGGTTGGCTTAGCTGCAGATGAATTAAAGGGCGCGCAGGGCTAATTACTTGCTTGACCGCTGCGATGTAAATATCGGCCGAGGAAATCAGATTTAAAGTCGTAGAAGGTTCCGTCAAGTAAGTGCTGACGCATCTGATCGACGAGGCGCACGATAAAACGTTCGTTATGAATCGTCGCCAAGGTCGCAGCAACCATCTCTTTACCGCGGAATAAGTGGCAGAGATATGCGCGGGTGTAGTTCTTGCATGTGTAGCAATCACACTCTGCATCAATCGGATTAAAGTCGCGCACATATCCTGCATTGGAGACATTGAAGCGACCTGTCATTGTGTAGACGGCGCTGGTTCGTGCAATACGTGATGCCAAGACGCAGTCAAAGGTATCGACGCCATTTTCTACACCTACGAAGAGATCTTCGGGCGCACCGATACCGAGCAAATGTTTTGGTTTTTCTTGGGGGAGCGTTGAATTAACCCAGCCCACAATTGTGCCGAGTGAATCTTTATCAAGGGCGCCGCCTATTCCAAAGCCATCAAATTGAATTCCCGAAGATGACATCGACCCTAGATCTGCCGCTGCCTCTTTACGCAGGTCTTCATACTGAGCACCTTGAATGACTCCAAAGAGCGCTTGGTATGGCTTCTTGGAACGTTCTTCGGTAAGGCGTTTATGTTCGTCGAGACAGCGGATTGCCCAATTATGAGTGCGTTCCATAGCGAGTTCTTGGTATGGACGAGTGTTGTGCAGCGTTGTGCACTCGTCGAATGCAAACATAATATCTGCACCAATTTTATGTTGAATCTGCATAGAAATTTCAGCGCTAAAACGGTGCATTGATCCATCGAGATGCGATTTAAAGGTGACGCCTTCATCATCGACATGAGCCAATCGCTCTTTATTGCCGGCTATTACTTGATCGGATCTAAAGGTCTGCGCATCCATCGCGAGAACTTTCTTAAAGCCCACACCTAAAGAGAGAACTTGAAAGCCGCCGCTATCGGTAAAGGTCGGCTTATCCCAATTCATGAAAGAGCCAAGTCCGCCCGCTTCATCGAGAACATCTGGACCCGGCTGTAGGTACAAGTGGTAGGCATTGGCTAGAAGTGCTTGTGCACCGAGATCTTCCATTGCACCGGGAAGTACTGATTTCACCGTTGCCTTTGTACCGACCGGAATAAATGCGGGCGTTTGAATTTCGCCATGTGGAGTCGTAATTGTTCCGACGCGAGCTAGCCCCTTTTCAGCGGCGTGCTTAATCTCGTATGTAAAGCCGGAAGTCATAGACCGTATTCTGACAGAGTTCTCATTAGAGGATTACACTTCACGAATGCCTACACTCAAGCTCACCGACGGTCGTTTCCTCGAATACTTCGATAATGCAATCGCATCGACTAGCGCAATTGTTTTTCATCATGGGACACCTGCCCATGCATCACTCTGGGCATCATGGCTAGATTTTGCTGCCTCACACGGTGTACGCGCTTTGAGTTATAGCCGAGCAGGATATGGAATCAGCGATCGAAATGAAGGTCGTACTGTCCATTCAAATAATGACGATATACGTGAACTCCTCGATAGCTTCGGTATCCGCGACTTTGTCTCTATCGGTTGGTCCGGTGGTGGTCCACATGCACTCGCAACCACATCGCTTACCGGATCAAAAGGTGCAATCACTTTGGCAGGTGTCGGTGAATACGGCGCTACTGATCTCGACTTCCTTGCTGGAATGGGTCCAGAGAATGAAGAAGAGTTCGGTGAAGCGCTTAAAGGTGAAGCAGCAATCTCTGCATGGATGGAGAAAAACGCGCTCTCGTATAAAGAGGTAACAGAGAACGAAATCCGCGAAGCTCTCGGTGGTCTTATTGGCGA
>CAJBMC010000033.1 GCA_903954055.1 uncultured Actinomycetes bacterium
ACATGTCGCATACGCTTTCGGTGCCCAGTTACGCGCTGATGGGTGTGTAGGTGCAGCGGCAACGCCTGCACGTTGTTGGTAGCCACCACCGACTGTTTGCTCTTGCATTGGGTTGCTTTGGGGGCTGTCAGCTGCGAACACAGGTGAAGTTGAAAGGATGAAAGAACCTGCAAGCAGGGCAAAGGTAGAGATAGAAACCGATGCTGATCTCTTCATTTTATTACCTTTCGCAAATGCTTAGCTGATCGTGGGATAACTCTATCTCTATCTTGTCGTAGCAAGAAGGTCGATGACAAATATCAAGGTTGCATTAGCTGGAACTGTCGCAGTTCCTTGTGATCCATAGGCCCATTTTGGAGGCAGGACCACAACTCTGCGGCCACCAACCTTCATGCCAGGAATTCCTGCTTGCAGGCCAGGTAACAGTTTTGAAAGTTGAACCATCGTTGGCCCGGTTTTCCACGTTGAGGTGATTGTCTTGCCAGTGCCCCAGTCGACCACGGAATATTGGATAGTGATGCTGTCTCCAGATTGAGCGGCCTCTCCAGTTCCAACTGTGAGGTCACCTGCCCCAATATCTGCTGGTGGAGCACCAACCGGGGTATCGACTACTGGCATAACGCCAAAGGTGTGTGTGATGGCGAAGCTGAGTGCAAATGGAGAAGGAGAAGGCAACGGCGATGCTGAAATCAGCAACTCAGGGTTTTCAACAATTTTTTGAAGTTGAGTTGGGTCGCTGTAATCGGTTGCGCGATTGAGTGGTTTCCCATTGAGGAACACTGCCGGTGTTGCAGAAATACCTGCGGTTTTTGAGCTCTGGTTGGCTAGGACAAGCCAGTCGCTATAACTTGCTTTTTGAACACAATTTGTAAATGAGACAGAGTTAAGACCTATAGAAGAAGCCTTCTTCAGTAAGTATGTTGTCGTCCAGAGACCCGAATTCTCTTTTGTCGACTGGGAATCAAATGCGAGTTTATGAAACTGAAGAAACTTATTTTGATCTGCGGCGCAGGCAGCTGCGTTTGCTAGTCGTTGAGATTCAAGGCCGATGAAAGATAGTGGGTGATAGATGACTTGTAGAGATCCAGCCGAAATAAGCTTTGAAAGGTAAGCGCCATTCGCACGCTCGAAAACTCCACAATTGAGACATTGAAAATCTTCCCATATATCTAGTTTTTTCGTCGCATGGCTATTAAAGGTAAAGGTAGTTCGAGTGACGCTCGCGCCAAGAGGGGCCTTTACTTGTGAAGTTGGGGCGATCGATGGTTTAGGAGTTGGAGCCGCGAATGAAGAAGGAATCGGATTGAGAATGGTTGCAACAACTGTTGAGAGTACGATTAGTGCTAGAAATTTTTTCATAGAGTTGTTGAAATTATGGTGTGAAGGTAAAGACCACTGCTGGCGAATCAACCGCTAAGTAAATTCCACTCGCTGCCTTGTGAGCGACGACGCTACAAGTTTGTGCGACTGTAGAACCTAGGGAGTACGTACCGTTTGAAGGTGTAATTGTGCAAGCCGTTCCAGTCGAAGCCGTGGCTGTAAATGTGACTGCTCCGGTACCTGATCCGCCTGTCGCTCCGAGTTGAATTGGTAGTCCGGCGCGACGTGTGGTGCGGGTGGCTGTTACTTGAAGAGATGACTGTGCGCGCGCAATGAAGTTGAATGCCTGTGGCGCTGATGGCGGAAGTGCAGTGGAGTTGAGAAGAAGTGCCACAACCTGGCAGGTTGATACGGCTATATCAAAGAGCGTATTACCAGTGACGGAACAACCGGTTCCGCTTACTGTGTAATAAACAGGAAGAAGCGTTCCGGTGACACTCAATTGAACTGCCGTACCTGCAGGAATATCACCAGTTGGAGGTGTGACCACGATTGGTCCTCCACCACGAACGACTGCGTTAAAGACAAAGTTTTGAGTAACAGGAGTAGCAGCCAGATAGGTGGCATCCCCTGGGTGGTTGAGTGTGACAGCGCACGTTCCTGCACCAGATGCAGTCAGGTTAAGAGTTCCCGCCGAAGCCAATGATGTGATTGAACCAAGGGAACAGGTAGCACTAGATGGGGTAGAGACGACAGAGATGAGATAAGGATTCGCAACTGTCACGGCGCTACCACCAGCAATGCTCAAAACAATTGTATTTCCAACAGTGGCAGGGTTTGGAGTGCCAGTTAGCGATAGAGCTGTCTGAGAGACTAGCGGTGGTGCAGGGACGGTAAAGACAATGTTGTACGTTGCCGCAGTAGGTCCGGATCCAACAACGATTGGAACAGTACGAGAACTCGACATAGAAATTGGAGTTGAGGCAACACCCGATAGTGCGTTGATTCCATTGATGCTCAATGGATCGAGGGCAATTCTCGAAGTAGCAACGATTGCAATCGAGGTGGTGTTGTTAGGCATCGTTATCGCATAAGACTTAGTATTCGTATTGAAAGTTGGCGTATAAGCGATTGTTGTGCCAGTAACGGAATTCTTTACGACAATATTCGTGAGTGATGACGTTGAGAGCGTACCGCCGCAATTCGCGGTAATTGGGGTTTGTGCAGAGTTAGTGAATTTTGCGAGCTCGATATCGTAAAGGTAATCAACGATATTTCCTGGACCAGTAACTTGCCATCCATTCGCCACACCTGCAGGAAGTGATGTAAGTGGA
>CAJBMC010000034.1 GCA_903954055.1 uncultured Actinomycetes bacterium
TGCAACGCGCTGACGCTGTCCACCAGAGAGGGCCTTTGGCTTACGCTCTAAGTAGAGTTCAAGGTCGAGCAACTTTGCTGCTTCGCGAACACGCTTGTCGCGCTCTGCCTTATCAATGCCTGCGATCTTGAGCGCGAAGCCCATGTTTTCGGCGACTGTCATGTGTGGGTACAACGCATATGACTGGAAGACCATTGCGATGTCGCGATCTTTAGGTGCAACGTTTGTTACGTCGCGATCGCCGATGAGGATACGTCCACCATCGATCTCTTCGAGGCCAGCCAACATACGAAGTGAAGTTGACTTACCGCAACCTGATGGACCAACAAGCACAAGGAACTCGCCATCTGCGACGGTGAGGTTGAGCTTGTCTACAGCAGGAGTGGTTGTGCCTGGGTAGATACGTGATGCATTTTCGAATACAACTGATGCCATTTTTTTCTTCTTCCTTATCCGGGCAGGTACGTGCCCGACGGTCCGAGGGTAAGGCGCTGGCCGGTTGGCCAACTGGGCAAGGTTATACGTGCATAGACCTACGCGGAAGCGGCTCGCTACACTTCTCTCATTATGGACAGTCACCCGAGTGGATCGCTCCTTTCTGCCTTTGCCATCGTTCTCTCCCTGATAGTTGTAGCCGGCCTCTTTGTCGCCGCTGAAATCGCTCAAATCTCGCTCCGCGAAAGCCAGGTAAAACAGATGGCGCTCCGCGGAAAGCGAGGAGCTCGCGTTGCAAAGCTGGCATCAAATCCCAACCGACTCTTAGCCGCTGCACAGGTTGGCGTCACATTCTGCGGATTTCTCTCTGCAGCGCTCGGTGCTGAAAAATTAGGTGTTCATTTCATTCCGTGGCTCGTCGATAAAGGCCTTTCAGAGAAGACTGCAAATACCGTCTCACTCGTCACGGTCACACTTCTCATTGCATATGTCTCACTGGTGCTCGGAGAACTTGTTCCAAAACGTCTCGCACTCTTTCGTACCGAAACAATTGCGCTCTGGTCCGCAGCTGCAGTTGATGTAATTGCAAATATATTCCGTCCGATTATCTGGTTACTCTCTAAGTCAACAGACCAAGTAGTTCGTATCTTCGGAATTGATCCAAAGGAACAACGCGAACAGATGTCGGAAGAAGAGCTCTTAGATTTAGTGGCAGGCCATGCGGCGCTGACAGATGAAGAGCGCGATATCGTGGAGGAAGTTTTCAATGCCTCCGAACGCCAAGTTCATGAAGTCATGGTGCCTCGCACTGAAGTTGATTTTATTGATGGGTCACTGACAATTTCGAAGGCGATTGCGCTCGCTGCCGAGAAATCACATTCACGTTATCCAGTAGTTCGTGGCTCTTCTGATGAAGTTATTGGATTCATCCATGTTCGCGACTTGATTGATCCAACGCTAATAAATTCGCAGGCAAAGATTCAAGAGCTCAGCCGAAGCATTATGTTCTTGCCGGGCACTAAGGGAATTCTTCCCGCTCTAACAGAGATGCGCTCACAAAGGCAGCACTTGGCAATCGTCTTGGACGAATACGGCGGAACCGATGGCATCGTCACGATGGAAGATTTAGTCGAAACTTTGATCGGCGATATTCGCGATGAATACGATGAGGATGAGCAAGATTTAGCGGCATCCTCACGCACCGGCGATTTCGAAGTCGACGGGCTGATGTCACTCGAGGATCTATCGGAGCAAGCAGATGTCGAAATTCCGGAAGGTCCATACGAAACCATTAGCGGTTATGTCATGCATTTCTTGGGACGAATCCCGGTCGAAGGCGACCTCCTTAATGTCAACGGAATTCGAATCACAGTACTTACGATGGAAGGCAAGCGCGTAGGGCGCCTTCTCATATCTAGAAGCTAGTTTTCTGCGGTTCATGCGAGAATGCATCCATGAGCAAGAAGCGCGTCCTCTCAGGAATCCAGCCAACAAGTGATTCCTTCCACCTCGGTAATTACCTTGGTGCGGTCAAGCAGTGGGTCGAACTTCAAGAGGGCCACGATGCCTTCTATTGCATCGTTGATCTTCACGCCTTAACTGTTGAGACCGATCCTGCGCTGCTCCGGAAGCGCACGCTGATGTCTGCCGCTCAATTATTGGCGCTAGGAATTTCGCCAGAGAAGTCCACGTTATTTGTGCAGTCACAAGTCCCGCAACACAATCAGCTCGGTTGGATTATGGAGTGCATGACTGGTTTTGGTGAAGCCAGTCGGATGACTCAATTTAAAGATAAATCTTCCAAAGCTGGCGCTGATGCAGCGCGCGTTGGGCTCTTTACATATCCGATGCTGATGGCCGCCGATATTTTGCTCTACCAATCTCATCTCGTTCCAGTCGGTGAAGATCAACGCCAACATATCGAACTCACACGAGATATCGCAGGACGATTCAACACACGTTATGGACAGACATTCCAGATTCCCGAAGGATTTATCCTCAAGCAAGGCGCAAAGATTTACGATATCCAAGAGCCAACTTCGAAGATGAGTAAATCTTCCGGCTCGGGCTCTGGTCTGATCGATATTTTGGATGCGCCAGAAGTCAATCTTAAGAAATTTAAGAGCGCAGTCACGGATGCTGGTCGTGAAGTGAAATTTGATGCAGTTGAAAAACCTGGAATCAGTAATCTACTCACAATCCACTCAGCGCTATCCGGGAAATCAATCACCGATCTCGAGAATGAGTTTGAAGGTAAGGGTTACGGTGACTTCAAATCGGCAGTAGCTGAAGTTGTTGTCGAATATTTCAGACCAATTCGCGCCCATGCGTTGGAACTTCTCGAAGACGAGTCCCATCTCCTTAATATTCTCCACCAAGGTTCGGAGAAAGCTCGCGAAGTTGCGCAGTCAACTCTCGAAGCGACCTATAAGAATCTCGGAGTGGTTCTCTAATGAAGTTGCGTGCCGTAATTGCCTCTCTTGCAATTGCAATCTCAACACTTCTTCTGACGCCAGCTCATGCAAGCTCGCTTACTATCGGAATTGCCTATGACATCGGCGGACGTGGAGATCGCTCCTTTAATGATGCTGCAGCTGCTGGGTTAGAGAAGGCGCAGAAACAATTTACATTTACTGTAGATCCAGTTGTCACCGATGGAACAACTGCAGACCGAGAAAATCGAGTTCGCGCTCTGATTGCAAAGAACTGCAATCCCATCATCGTCGTCGGAGATGGATATAAGCGCACGATTCAGACTCTCGCAATTGAATTCCCGAATACCCAATTTGCGATTCTCAATGACGCCTCCATCGACGCGCTCAATGTGACTTCGCTGATCTTCGCAGATATTCAAGGGGCATACATCGCCGGCTATAGCGCTGCAATTGCCTCTAAGAGCGGCAAAGTTGCGATGATTGGCACGACAGATCAAGCAGATATCTATCAGAGTGGATTTGCAGCCGGTGCGCTTTCAGCGAAGAAGGGCATCACAACCTTTATCAAATATACAAATGGTTCAACTGTGACAGCGGCGAAGCAGGCAATGGATCAGGGAGCTGATGTTCTCTTTATTGCTCGCCCTGGCTCTGACTCTGAGGTATTTGCATCGGTAGTGGCACGCAATGCAGCGACTTCAAAGCTTAAAAATTACAAGGCTGTCGGAATGATCACGATCGAACCTGATCAATACTTGACAGTGACAAGTTCGACGAAGAAATTTCTCTATGCCACAGTTGTAAAGCACGTCGACAAGGCGATGTATGACGTGATTTCAAAGGCAGTCTCTGGCAAGCAGTACCTCGATGTACTCGATGCCGATGCCGGAATTTACGGTCACCGTTACACACTTGTGAGTGGTGGCATTACTTTCACTACCTATCTACCTGCATTGACTGCGGCTTCGTCACACATAAACTCGGCAGCGGTATTTGCTTCAAAATCGCTTGGCTAAGCGGTAAATATCACTTAATTCCTTCAAGTTTGGGTTGAGAGTTTGCGCGATTGTTACACACCACGCGCTCGAAATTAACGTTTTATTTAGGATTTCCAACGGCGCCTAGATAGGCTCGCCCCACACAGCCTTCAAATACCCCGCAAGAGTGTGAGAAGGATCCACAGTTCAAATTTTTCCTTGGAGGAAACCTTGAAGAAGACAACAAAGATTGTTGCAGCACTCGCAGCTGCGACACTTGTATTTGCTGTAGCACCAGGTGCTTCAGCTGCGATCAAGACAAAGGCATGTATCGCACTTGATACAGGCGGCGTAGATGACAAGTCATTTAACGCTTCATCATGGGCTGGCGCTCAGTCAGCTGCAAAGGCAAACCCAACTATCTCAGTTGAGTACCTTCCATCTGCATCATCTGCAGATTACAAAGTAAATATCAAGAAGTTTGTTGATAACAAGTGCAACGTCATCGTTGGCGTTGGCTTCGCAATCAGCGGTGCAATCGTTGAGTCTGCAAAGGCAAACCCAACAATCAAGTACGCAGTAGTCGATGACTCAGCTCTCGATCACGGCGCAGACGGATCTGTCTACCCAGGTAGCCCAGTAGCTAACGTCAAGGGTCTTACATTCGCTACAAATGAATCTGCATTCTTGGCAGGTTACCTTGCAGCTGGCGTAACAAAGACTGGCAAGGTTGCTACATACGGTGGAGCTCCATACCCAACAGTTACTATCTTCATGGATGGTTTCGCAAAGGGTGTTGCTTACTACAACAAGGTAAAGGGCAAGTCAGTAACAGTTCTCGGCTGGGATCCAGCTAAGCAGACTGGTGAATTCATCGGTGACTTCGCAAATACAACAAAGGCTCTTCAGACATCAAAGAACTTCGAGCAGGCTGGCGCGGATATCATCCTTCCAGTAGCTGGTGGTCTTGGTGCTGTTACAGCTCAAAACTCAATGACAAGCGGTAAGTCAAAGGTCATCTGGGTAGATACCGATGGTTTCGTATCAGCTAACAAGTACGCATCAGTGCTTCTTACATCTGTACAGAAGGGTCTCGGAGAGTCAGTAGCTTCTGTGATCAATGAAGTTGCAGCTGGTAAGTTCACAAATGCTGCTTATGTTGGAACAATTAAGAATGGCGGAACAAAGATTGCTCCGTACCACGATTTGATTCGTGTAGTTCCTTCAGCGCTTCGTAACGAAGTTATCAAGCTAAGCACAGCAATCTCTAGTGGAAAGGTTTCAGTTAAGTAATTAACTGAACTTACTCCAAGCAAAACGGAGCTAGCGAAATTGCTAGCTCCGTTTTGCTTTGTAATAAGAGGTATTACCCACTAGATTTACTTCTATGTCCCTAGAACTGCGCGGCATTACCAAGAGTTTTGGTGCACTCGTTGCGAATGATTCGATTGACCTTGCAGTAAATGATGGTGAAATTCTTGCGATACTTGGCGAGAACGGTGCTGGAAAATCAACTTTGATGAATGTTGTCTACGGACTCCTTCAACCAGATAGCGGAACCATCGCTGTCAATGGAAAAGTAATCACCATCCATTCACCGCTCGATGCCCTTGAAGCTGGCATCGGCATGGTTCACCAACATTTTATGTTGATCCCAGTCTTTACTGTTGCTGAAAATATTGTTCTCGGAAATGAGCAGAGCAATAAGCTAGGAATTCTCAATCTAGAGCAGGCGCGAGCAGAAATCCGCCGCATCTCCGATGAATTTAATTTCCATGTAGATCCAGATGCGCTGGTAGAAAATCTTCCAGTTGGCATCCAGCAGCGAGTAGAGATTATTCGCGCTCTGATCTACAACGCCCAGGTGCTGATTCTCGACGAACCTACTGCGGTATTAACTCCGCAGGAGACTGACGAACTTCTTCGCAATCTCAAGAAGCTCCGCGAATCCGGACGCTCGATTGTATTTATCAGCCACAAACTCCGTGAAGTGAAGGAGATTGCCGACAAGATCACCATCATCCGTCGTGGCAAGGTGGTGGGCAGCGCATCTCCATCTGCATCGCAAGAAGAGCTTGCAAATTTAATGGTCGGTCGCGAGGTGGATCTCAAGGTCGATAAGCAGGCGCATAAACCTGGCGAGCCAATCGTCGAGGTAAAGAACTTCTCTCAACTCGATCACTATGGTCGCCCGATTGTCGATGATGTCTCCTTCGAAGTTCGCGCTGGTGAAATTCTCGCGATTGCCGGTGTGCAAGGCAATGGTCAGTCAGAGTTAGCGGAGTCAATGCTCGGTCTACAGGAAAATACCAAGGGCTCAATCAAAGTCTCAGGCCATGACGTTTTAGCAAATGGTGTGCTTGAAAATCTTCGTTCCGGTATCGCATATATCCCAGAGGACCGTGAGAAGGATGGCTTGATTTCAAGTTTTTCTATCGCCGAGAACCTCATCCTCGATATTCATCAGAATCAACCCTTTAGCTCTAAAGGTCTCTACTTTCCAGATAAAGTTGAAGCCAATGCAAATGCTCGAGTGGCAGAGTTTGATGTTCGCACCCAGAGCATCTTTGATTCGGCATCCTCACTATCAGGTGGAAATAAGCAGAAGGTTGTTATTGCTCGCGAACTTTCCCGTCCAGTAAAACTCGTGATCGCCTGCCAGCCGACCCGAGGCCTTGATGTCGGCTCAATTGAATTTGTACACCGCCGCCTCGTTGAAGAACGCGATCAAGGGCGTGCAGTTATTGTCTTTAGTACCGAATTAGATGAGGTCTTTGCACTCGCGGATCGAATCGCAATTATGTTTAAGGGTCGCATCATCGCGATCGTGCCAGCGACAGAGAGTCGAGAAAATATTGGACTCTATATGGCTGGTCTCACACCAGGGAGTACCGCGAATGCTTAAGCGACTATTACGGAAATCTGTAATGCCATTCTTGGCATTTGTGCTTGCTCTTATTATTGGTGGAATCGTTATTGGGCTCACTGATAGCCGAGTGAATTCTCAGATTTCACACCCACTGAAATTTATTAAGACGCTCCTCTCTACCGTCGGAAATGCATATCTATCGCTCTTCCAGGGAGCAATCTATGACCCACATCTTGCAACCGGTAAAGGTTTTATCCACGGCTTCTATCCATTGTCTGAAACTCTACTCGCTGCTTCACCGCTGATCCTCTGTGGATTAGCAGTTGCAGTCGCTTTTAAATCAGGGCTCTTCAATATTGGCGCGCAAGGTCAATTTATTTTTGGTTCTATTGGCGCTTCCTATATTGGATTTAAATACGAGATGCCTTTTGGCCTACATATCGTTGTCGCAGTTGCATTTGCCATGCTGCTCGCCGGTCTGTGGGGCGGAATCGCAGGTGTCTTGAAGGCGAAGACCGGCGCACATGAGGTGATTGTCACCATCATGTTGAACTACATTGCGGCGCGCTTTATTCTCTGGATTCTTGGCCAGACAGCTTTCCGTCGACCAGGCAGAATCGATCCACTTGCACCACCAGTGAAGGAATCTTCGCGACTGCCAATGCTCTTCGGCAGCGAATATCGAGTTAATCTCGGATTCATCATTGCGCTAGCTGTTGCAGGACTTGTCTATCTCTTCCTCAATCGCACCACCCTCGGTTTTAGATTCCGTGCAGTCGGAGCAAATGCAACTGCGGCTCGGACTGCAGGAATTTCGGTCGGTGTAACTACAATTTCAGCGATGGTTCTCTCTGGCGCACTTGCCGGACTTGGTGGCGCAATTCATGTGCTCGGCAACCAATATGAATTAACAACAGATGTTGCCGGCTCATTCGGCTTTGATGCGATCACAGTCGCCCTTCTCGGACAAGGAAATCCAGTCGGTGTCGTTTTAGCGGCGATTCTCTTTGCAGCGCTTCGCGTAGGTGGCGTCACCATGCAGGCAAATGTTCAAGTTCCAGTTGAAATTGTTCTTGTAATCCAAGCGCTCGTAGTTCTCTTCATCGCAGCCCCTGGCCTAGTCGCCAAGATCTTCCGGGTTCGCAATTACGAAAAAGGAAATACTCTCGTCTCGAAGGGATGGAACGGCTAATGTCATTCGCACATCTCTCAACGGCGCAGCGCAAGGTTGCTCAACGCATTCTCTTTCTCAATGTCGCCTCGCTCCTTTCACTCATCTTCTTCGCGCTGATGCAGAAGGTTAATAATCCTGTCACGTACAGCTTTGTCTTAGGGCATGAGTGGGCCTTTATCAAAGAGTGGAAGCTTGGTTCAAAGACAGGCTCTACCAACTTCAGTATCGCGGCAATCGTCTTGAGTCTCTTGGCGCTCTGGATGTATGTAAAGCGCCAATCAGCAAAGTTATTGATTGCACTCGCTTCATTCTCGCTCTTTATGTCATTCCTCAACTGGGCATCGGCGGGAGATTTCGTTCCATTTACCGGCCTTCTTCAGGGTGGACTCATACTCTCTGTCCCATTGATTTTCGGTGCTCTCGCTGGTGTGGTCTGCGAAAGATCCGGCGTTATTAATATTGCGATTGAAGGCCAACTCCTTGCAGGCGCATTTGGTGCAGGTGTTGCAGCATCGCTGACGAAAAATATCTGGGTCGGCTTAGCAGTTGCACCTCTTGCTGGAATTTTAATCTCGCTGATTCTCGCTGTCTTTGCCATCAAATATGCAATCGATCAGGTCATTCTTGGATTTGTTATCAACGTTCTTGTAATTGGCCTCACTACATTTGCGACCCAGCGAGCACTTACTACAAATCCAACAGTATGGAATAGTGCGCCAATTTTTAACCCAATCCCGATTCCAATCCTTTCTAAGATTCCACTTATCGGTCCGATCTTCTTTAATCACACCATCATCATCTACACCCTCTACCTCTTGGTCGTGGTTATCCAAATTGCACTCTTTAAGAGCAAGTGGGGATTACGGATGCGCGCTGTTGGTGAGATGCCAGTTGCAGCAGAGTCAGTCGGAATCGACGTCAATAAAGTCCGATTTAGAAATGTTCTCATTGCAGGTGCAATCGCAGGCTACGGTGGAGCATTCTTTACAATCGGTTCGGTCGGCTCCTTTAGCCGCGAAATGACTGCCGGAATGGGTTTTATCGCGCTAGCAGCGCTGATTTTTGGACGTTGGACACCACTGGGTGCAGTTGCAGCGGCGCTCGTATTCGGCTTTGCAGATAACTTGCGTAGCGTTCTCTCAATCTCTGGAACTCCGATTCCTTCAGAATTTATGATGATGGTTCCTTACATCGCAACGATCATCGCGGTTTCAGGATTTGTCGGAAGGGTTCGTGCGCCAGCCGCCGATGGTGTTGCTTATAAGCGTGGAGGCGGTTCCCACTAATGAATATTGATTGGCAACTTTTGCGCGATCACGCACTCGATGCGATGAAGCGGGCATATGTTCCTTATTCAAAGTTTCCGGTCGGAGTAGCGGCGCTGGTCGATGATGGACGTATCGTCACGGGCTGCAATGTCGAGAATGCAAGCTATGGACTAACCCTCTGTGCTGAATGTGGTCTGGTTTCATCCCTAATCGCCACCGGCGGTGGACGTCTCGTTGCATTTGCCTGTGTTGATATCTCAGGTAATCCATTGATGCCCTGCGGTCGCTGCCGACAGCTTTTACAAGAGCATGGTGGTTCACAGCTTGCCTTGATGACCGATGAAGGTGTGAAGACGCTCAACGATTTATTGCCGTGGGCATTCGGCCCTGAAGA
This sequence comes from uncultured Actinomycetes bacterium, assembly GCA_903954055.1. Classification (GTDB taxonomy): domain Bacteria; phylum Actinomycetota; class Actinomycetes; order Nanopelagicales; family Nanopelagicaceae; genus Planktophila. Next base: position 9,553 of record CAJBMC010000034.1, read on the forward strand.
AATTGAGACTCGATTGAAATGATTGAGCCATTTGCAGCCGTTGAGGTAATTGCGGCAAAGCGGGATAAGCATGAACTCACCGATCCGCAGATTGATTGGGTAATCGATGCTTACACACGTGGGGCGGTAGCAGATGAGCAGATGTCGGCGCTGGCGATGGCGATTCTCCTCAATGGAATGAACTCTCGCGAGATTTCACGATGGACCAATGCGATGATCAATACCGGCGAACGTATGAATTGGTCTGCACTCGATCGCAAGACTGCTGATAAACATTCCACTGGTGGAGTCGGCGACAAAATTACTCTTCCACTCGCGCCATTAGTCGCTGCCTGCGGGGGAGCGGTTCCGCAATTATCAGGTCGCGGCCTCGGCCACACCGGTGGCACTTTAGATAAGATGGAATCAATTCCGGGATGGCGTGCATCGCTTTCAAATGATGAGATGCTGCAAGTCCTTAAAGATACCGGAGCAGTTATCTGTGCAGCTGGCGCTGGTCTTGCACCCGCCGACAAGAAGCTCTATGCGCTGCGCGATGTAACTGCGACAGTGGAAGCGATCCCTTTAATTGCATCATCAATCATGAGTAAGAAAATTGCCGAAGGCACCTCTGCCTTGGTACTCGATGTAAAGACCGGATCTGGCGCCTTTATGTCTGATCCCAAGAAGGCCTCGGAACTTGCCCGCACTATGGTGCAGCTCGGCGTTGATGCTGGCGTAAAGATGCGCGCCCTTGTTACAGCGATGGATGTTCCATTGGGATTTACTGCAGGAAATGCGCTCGAGGTGCGCGAATCTGTCGAGGTACTTGCTGGAGGCGGACCTTCCGATGTTGTCGAACTTACAATCTTGCTTGCTCGCGAGATGATTGATGCAGCAGGCATTGTTGGAAAAGACCCAGCAGATGCTTTGAAGGATGGCAGCGCAATGGATCATTGGCGTCGAATGGTCGCCGCGCAAGGTGGAGATCCAGATGCTGCACTACCCATCGCACTCGAGCACCATGTTGTGAAGGCTCCCAATAGCGGAATTATCACAACCATGGATGCGATGAAGGTCGGCGTATCTGCCTGGCGTTTAGGTGCTGGACGTTCGAAGCAAGGCGAGAAAGTTCAGGCGGGTGCCGGTATTGAAATGCATGCAAAGCCTGGAGATTACATCGAAGCAGGTGCTCCACTCTTTACACTTCATACTGATGAAGCGGAACGTTTTGAACGTGCGCTACAAGCCCTAGAGGGCGCAGTCATTATTATTGAAAACGGAGTGGTCAATCGACTTCCGTTGGTTCTCGAAAGGATCGAAGGATGAGCGTTGTAAACCCCGATTTACTGAAGAAGCCTTCCGCCGACCAAGTGAAGCGACTTCCGAAGGCACTTCTCCATGACCATCTTGATGGCGGACTTCGTCCAGAGACAATTATCGAAATCGCACAAGAGATTGGCCACGAACTTCCAACCTATGATGCAACAGAACTTGCAGAGTGGTTTCGCACTGCATGTGATTCGGGTTCACTTGTTCTTTATTTAGAAACTTTTGCTCACACAGTTGCAGTGATGCAACGACATCAAGATGTGGTGCGAGTTGCTCGTGAATGTGCCATTGATTTAGCGCGCGATGGCGTCGTATATGCCGAAGTTCGAATGGCTCCGGAGCTTATTACCGAGAAAGGACTCTCACTCACTGATGCGGTGGAGGCAATTCTGCAAGGATTCCGTGAAGGTGAAGCGGCGGCAAAGGCAGAGGGCAACTCGATTCGCATCTTCTCGCTGCTCTGCGGAATGCGCCAAAATGAACGCTCGCAAGAGGTAGCAGAACTTGCGGTGAAGTATCGCGACCGCGGAGTCGTAGGTTTTGATATCGCAGGTCCAGAAGATGGATTCCCGCCCAGTGATCAGCTCGATACCTTTGAATATCTTCGGAAAGAGAATGCCCACTTCACCATTCATGCTGGTGAGGCCTATGGATTACCGTCAATTTGGGAGGCAATTCAAATCTGTGGCGCTGAGCGATTAGGTCATGGCGTTCGTATCGCAGATGACATCGACTTCAATCACACTCCACCTCGATTGGGTCGCCTTGCTGCATATGTTCGCGATCGTCGAATTCCGTTAGAGATGTGCCCGTCATCGAATATTCAAACCGGTGTCGCCACATCATTTTCAGACCATCCGATTGGCAAATTGGCAAAGCTGCGCTTTCGCGTCACACTCAATACCGATAACCGATTGATGTCGGCGACATCAATGTCTCGCGAGATGAATGAACTTGTTACAGCCTGTGATTGGAATTTCCTAGACCTACAAAGAGTGACTATCAATTCATTGAAGAGCGCTTTTATTCCATTCGAAGAACGTCTGAGCATCATCGATGAGATTGTGAAGCCAGGCTACGCAGCGATTGCGGCTGAAAAATGAGCGCCCTTTTATTGACAGTAATTGCAGTTGTAATTGTCGTTACCTCTGCATATTCAGTGCGGACTTTGCGAATCATCGGTCGCAAGGTAGGTGAGGTTCGCAATGAGCAGCGAAACTTAGAGAAGAAGATTAAGAGCGCGGCGCTTTCAGCCCATCACGATTCCGGAGCAATCCTTGCTCGACTCAACTTACTTAATCTTGAAATACCTGGAATCAAGGATCGAGATTTCAACTTTGTACTTTCGCTGACCAGCCATCCAGCACGCTTTGATGCCCTCGCAATCGCCCTGCCAGAGTTAAAGAAGCAGGTGTTGCAGCCAAGCGAGATTATTCTCAACATCGCGCATACGGATATAAGCCAATTGCGTCAATCCATCCGCGAACTCGCAGCTACCGGTTACATAGTCATCAATGAATGTAGCGACCTTGGTCCAGGTAAGAAATTAATTCCAACTCTGCGGTTGTATCCAGGAGTCCCCATCATTGCCATTGATGATGATCTGATTCTGACTCCGGATCTCACCTTGCAATTAATGTTGGAGCACCATCTCTACCCTGATTCGATTATCGCCTCGCGCGTCCATCGAGTTACATGCGCTTCAGATGGCTCATTAGAGCCCTTCTCAGCGTGGGAGAAGGGCGCAGATACCCTCCTTGGACCTTCTTTTGACCTCATGGCAACATCGGGCGCAGGGACTCTCTTTCCAGCGGGATCGCTCCATCCAGATGCTCTCGATGAAGCTCGCTACACCGAACTTGCCTTTCATACCGACGACCTTTGGTGGTACTTCCAAGCTCGACGAATAGGTACTCAGATTCGTCGCCTTCCCGGATATCGCGCTCTTGAATTTATCCCAGAGACGCAAGAAGTTGGTCTATGGAAGACCGGAAATAAAGATCGTAACGACATTAACTTCAAGAAGTTGGTCGATGAAATTGGAGTGAGCAATGGCGACAAGTAAATACACCCTTCGACAGGTTGCGAAGACAATCGATTATGCGCTCCTTCGCCCAGATATGTCACGCGATGAAGTTCGTGAAGGTTGCCTCGTCGCCCTGAAATACGATGTTGCATCAGTCTGCTGCAAACCAGCTGATGTTGCTTTCTGCGCCGATATTTTGCGGGGAAGTGATGTCCATGTTGGCACTGTCGTTGGCTTCCCACATGGAAATTCAGCAACTGCGGTAAAAGTTTTTGAGACAAAGCAAGTGGTTGCAGATGGAGCCACTGAGATTGATGTGGTTTTAAATATCGGATGGATGAAGTCCGGGATGTATGACGAGGTACGAGAAGAACTTGCCGCTGTAGTTGCCGCTGCAAGTGGTAATCAGGTAAAAGTTATCTTGGAAAATGCCTATCTGACTAAAGAAGAGATTGTTAAGGCATGCCAGTTGGTTGAAGCATCTGGCGCCGACTATGTAAAAACATCAACCGGCTTTGCTCCCACCGGTGCGGTATTAGAAGATGTAAAGCTGATGCGCGCATCTGTATCTGCAAAGATGGAGGTTAAGAGCGCAGGTGGGGTAAAGAATCTTGATCAGCTACTTGCCTTTATGGATGCCGGCGTAAAGCGAAGTGGTGCATCTGCTGCTGCAGCGATGCTCGATGAATTCAAAGAGCGCTTTGGAAATTAGTAGCTAACCCTGCAAGAACTTCTTTAACGGTTGGCGTAATTCGTTGAGAAGTGCGCTCGACTCATCCGCGCTCTTAGTAATAACTTCGATATAACACTTCATCTTCGCCTCGGTTCCAGATGGGCGAATAATGATGCGAATTCCTCCTGCGAGCCAGATCCGTAAGCCATCTGTAGGTGGCAGGCCGTCCTGTGGCGCTGCAAGATCATCGATTGCTTCGACCTTACGTCCGGCAATCTCTGCAGGTGGATTGTTGCGAAGCTCCGCAAGTAATTGAGTTATCGCTGACATATCAGAGACCCGAATCGAAATTTGTTCGGTGCCATGGAATCCGTGGCGTTCCCAGATTTCATCGAGTAAATTCGAGAGAGTTAAACCATCGCGCTTAAGCTCCATGGCAATCTGCGCCAAGAAGAGCGCCGCAGAAATTCCATCTTTATCATTAACAGTCTCTGAATCAACCGAATAGCCAATCGCCTCTTCATACCCATAGGCAAGATTTTCAATCTTTGCCAGCCATTTAAATCCAGTGAGTACCTCTTTAAAATCAACGTTGTAGTGGGCCGCGATCTTGCGCAGGGCAGAGGAAGAGACAATTGAATTTCCCATAGTGCCGCTTGGCGCCGTCCGAGCAATCCATTCTCCGAAGATGACACCTAACTCATCACCACGAAGCATGCGCCAGCCAATTTTTGGATCATTAATTGCTGCAGCACACCGGTCTGCATCGGGATCATTTGCAATGACAAGATCAGCACCGAAATCGCGAGCCTTTGCCAACGCTAAATCAATAGCGCCAGGTTCCTCCGGATTGGGAAATGCAACGGTCGGAAAATCTGGATCGGGGGTGCATTGCTCATCGACCAGAATCAGAGTTGCAAAGCCGGCATGGTTGAAGACACGTTGCACTGTCTCAGTTCCAACTCCGTGCATCGCGGTATAGACAATCTTGATATCACCAGGCTTTGGGGCTAATTTGATTGTCCGTTGAATATATTCAGTAATGACATCTTCACCAAGTACAGTCCAATTTTTTCCACGGGGAAGTGAAGCGAGGGATTTCACCGCGCCAATCTCAGCGGCGATAAAGCCATCGGTTGGATTAATTATCTGTGATGCTGCGTATTCAATTCCATCGGCTCGTGGTCCGATATAAACCTTGTAGCCATTATCTTCCGGTGGATTATGGCTTGCAGTTACCATGATTCCGACATCGCACTTTAAATACGATGTAGCAAAGGCAAGAACCGGCGTTGGTAGCGGGCGCGGCAAGATAAAGACTTTCATTCCAGCGCCACTTAAAATCTCCGCCGATTCAAATGTGTAATCTTCAGAGCCATATCGAGCATCGCGACCAATAACTACTGATCGCATTCCACGCTCTTTCATATATGCAGCAATACCTGCAGCAGTACGACCAACGACGGCGCGGTTCATGCGAGAAGGACCGGCGCCTATTGGCCCTCGCAAACCAGCGGTGCCAAATTGGAGAAAGCCGCTAAAGAGAGGCTTGAGCGCTGATTCATCTCCAGCATCAAGGAGCGCCTGTAGGTGAGCTCTGGTTACCGGATCTGGATCGTCGCCAATCCAAGCGGTAACTTCTTCTACGAGCGCTGCATCCATAACTGCAGATTACTCGCTTGCATCTAGTTAGACGAGTTTCGGGATTGTCCGCTTGAGCAATTCGCCCATACGGCTCGCTGCTGCTTTACCGGCAGCGATAACTTCTTCATGGTTGAGCTTCTCGCCAGTCATTCCAGCAGCAGCGTTAGAGACCAATGAGATTCCCAATACTTCTGCTCCCATCGCATGTGCGGCGATTGCCTCAGGAACGGTAGACATTCCCACGAGGTCTGCACCCATAGTGCGCATCATCAAAATTTCAGCAGGTGTTTCATAGGTAGGTCCGCGCCAATGAACATAGACACCTTCTTGAAGCGATGAATCTTCTCGCTTCACAATCTCTCGGATGCGCTTGCTATAGAGATCGGTGAGATCAACAAATGTTGCGCCAGATAGCGGTGATTGTGCCGTCATTGAAATGTGGTCACGAATGAGCACTGGTTCTCCAACTTTGTAACCGGCGTTAATTCCACCGCATGCATTGGTGAGTACAACTACTTTGCAGCCCGCTTTGACTGCAGTGCGGACACCATGAACAACCGGCTCCATACCTTTGCCTTCATAGAGGTGTGTGCGACCGAGAAAAACGAGTGCGCGAATTGTTGCGGAGCCGTCTTTGATTTCATACGAGCGAACTTTTCCGGAGTGGCCTTCTACTGCCGGAGCCTCAAAACCTGTGAGTTCGTGTGCATCACACTCGTATGCAGGGGTACCGAGCGCATCGCATGCCGTTACCCAACCAGAACCCATCACGAGTGCGACGTCGTGAGTTGCGACTCCAGTACGTGAAGCAATTTCTGATGCAGCTTGAGCAGCTGCCGCCATGGGATCTTTATAGAGAAGTTCGGTTGAGGTCATGCCTCAATAATGTCACAGAGAATGGTGCCACTCGAAACAGTCTCGCCTACGACTGCCTTGAGGTTTTTAATCACACCGCTCTTATGGGCGTTAAGTGGTTGCTCCATCTTCATCGCTTCTAGGACGATGATGAGGTCGCCAGCTTCAACGCTCTGACCTTCTTCGACAGCGATCTTTACGACTGTTCCCTGCATTGGACTTGGCAATCCATCACCAGAAGCTCCAGATGCCGATGCCTGCTTTGCTCGGTGGCGCTTTACGACAGGCTCAGGCGCATGAACCAGGATTTCAAATCGCTTTCCATTGACTTCGGCGACAAGCTTCTCAGCTGCTGCCTTTGTCTGCACGTCAACTGCTTCAGATGAGTAAGCAGGTATTTCATTGACGAATTCATTTTCAATGTAACTCGTATAGACCTTGAAGTTTTCGGTGTAGTGAGGGTCTTCAAGTATTGCGCGGTGGAATGGAAGCGCAGTTGCTAGCCCTTGGACTTCAAACTCTGCAAGCGCACGGCGGGATCGTTGGATTGCCTCTTCACGAGTTGCGCCAGTAACAATCAATTTAGCGAGCAGTGAGTCAAAGTTTCCGCCAATGACATCTCCCTTACGGAATCCGGCATCAACTCGAACTCCTGGACCTGTTGGAATCTGCCACTCAGTAATTCGTCCAGGGGCTGGCAAGAATGAACGACCCGGATCTTCACCGTTGATGCGGAATTCAATTGAATGTCCACGGATGATGGGATCATCAAACCCAAGTGCTTCACCCATGGCGATGCGGAATTGTTGGCGTACTAAGTCAATACCAGTAACCTCTTCAGAGACCGGGTGCTCAACTTGTAAACGGGTATTTACTTCGAGAAATGAAATTGTTCCGTCGAGGCCAACGAGAAATTCACATGTTCCAGCTCCGACGTAACCTGCCTCTTTCATGATGGCCTTTGATGAACGATAGAGCTCTGCATTCTGTTCATCGGTCAGAAATGGTGCTGGCGCCTCTTCAACGAGCTTCTGATGGCGACGTTGTAATGAGCAATCGCGGGTAGATACAACAACTGCATTTCCAAACTTATCCGCGAGTACTTGGGTTTCAACGTGGCGAGGCTTATCTAGATAGCGCTCAACGAAACATTCGCCTCGACCAAATCCGGCAATTGCTTCTCGTACCGCTGATGCGTAGAGCTCTGGAATTTCTTCAAGGGTACGTGCAACTTTGAGACCACGTCCTCCACCACCGAAGGCCGCCTTGATGGCAACTGGCAGACCATGCTCTTTTGCAAATGCAATGACCTCATCTGCATGCTCAACTGGATCTTTAGTTCCTGCAACAAGTGGAGCACCAGCTACCGCTGCGATTCGACGCGCTGAAACTTTGTCACCGAGGGCGCTAATTGCTGCTGGGGAGGGGCCAATCCAAATTAACCCAGCATCGATAACGGCTTGTGCAAAATCTGCATTCTCGGAGAGAAAGCCATAACCAGGGTGTACCGCATCAGCGCCGGATTTTTTAGCTAGCGCAATAATTTTCGGAATATTGAGGTAGGTATCTTTCGCAACTGCACCTTCGAGAGAGTAAGCAAAGTCGGCGTGCTTTACATGTAGAGCATCGCGATCTTCTTCAGAGTACATCGCAACAGATTCGAGGCCATGATCCTTACATGCGCGAATAACGCGGAGGGCGATTTCACCTCGGTTAGCTATCAGTACGCGCTTCATTGCATCTCCTTTACCTGTGGCCAAGAATAACCAAGTTGTTTCATCGCTCTCAGCAGGAAAGGCATAGAAAGCCCCACCACATTTGTGTAATCGCCTTCAATAACTGGGATAAAAGGTGAACCAAAACCATCGAGGGTAAATCCACCGGCAACGTGTAAAGGTTCTCCAGATGCCACGTAATCGGTAATTTCTTCATCGGTCATATCGGTAAAAGTGACCTTTGTGGTCACGCGATCTGCAATCTCGATTCCTTGCGCGGTATCAATAATGCAGTGACCGGTGTGAAGTAATCCTGTGCGGCCACTTATTTTCTTAGCTCGTTCGATAGCGACAGCCTCAGTTCCCGGCTTTCCAAAGGAGACCCCATCTACATCAAATGTTGAGTCACAACCAATAATGATGGCAGGGTAATCAATCTGCTCGCGAACTGTATGTGCCTTTGAGACGGCGAGTGCAATCACCATATCTTCTGGTGACATTGAGTTGAAGAACTCTGTCTCTTCATCAACATGGCTCACAATCACAGTTGGTTTAATGCCAGCGCCTTCAAGTAGGCGAAGTCGAGATTTAGATTGCGAAGCTAAAACAATTCGAGGCATTATTCAAACTTTCGTGCGCCGAAAGTCACTTGGTGGGGAAGTGGCTGACGTAGTTGAGGCAGACCGAAGACGCTCCGTTTAATAACTGCTTTAAGCTCTACCGGCTTACGGTTATTTAAGACAGCATGGAGTGCGAGCAGCTCTTCATCGCTCGGGTGGCCTGTTGTAACTGTAAATTTCATTTAGAGCGGAATATTTCCATGCTTACGCGCTGGCAAGATATCGCGCTTGGTCTTTAAAGTACGGAATGCCTTTGTAATGTATTGACGTGAATCTTCAGGTTCAATCACGCTATCGATTGTTCCGCGCTCTGCAGCGAGATATGGGTTCGAGAACTTTTCGGTGTAATCATCAACAAGTTCTTTGCGCTTGGCATCGACATCTTTTGCCTCGGAGATCTCCTTGCGGTGCAAGATATTGACTGCTCCCTGAGCTCCCATGACTGCAATCTCCGCAGTTGGCCAAGCGAAGTTGATATCGCTTCCTAGATATTTAGATCCCATCACAATAAATGCGCCGCCATATGCCTTACGCGTAATCAAGGTAACGAGTGGAACTGAGGCTTCGGCATATGCATAGAGGAGCTTTGCGCCGCGTCGAATGATTCCATTCCATTCTTGCTCTGTTCCAGGAAGGAATCCTGGAACATCGACCAAGGTAAGGATTGGAATATTAAAGGCATCGCAGAAGCGCAAGAATCGAGCAGCCTTCTCAGATGAATTGATATCTAAAGTTCCAGCAAGCTGTGATGGCTGATTGGCGATGATTCCAACTGATTGACCTTCAATGCGCGCAAAGCCAACCACAATATTTGGAGCGTAGAGTGAATGAACTTCAAGGAATTCGCCTTCATCAACGATTGCTTGAATAAGTACCTTCATATCGTATGGCTGATTAGGGCTATCTGGAATCAATGTATTGAGGGCAGAATCAGAGGCCTTCTTATCTAACGTCTCTGTCGGAGGTAGCACTGGAGATCCATCCATATTATTTGATGGAAGATATGACAGGAGCGCCTTAACGTAATCAATTGCATCTGCTTCGGAATCTGCCATGTAGTGCGCATTTCCAGATTTCGTATTATGCGTGAAAGCTCCGCCGAGCTCTTCCATACCAACATCTTCACCAGTGACAGTTTTGATTACATCAGGACCGGTGATAAACATATTTGAAGTCTCCTTCACCATCACGGTGAAGTCAGTGAGCGCAGGTGAGTAAGCAGAGCCTCCCGCGCATGGGCCGAGAATCAATGAGATCTGTGGGATTACTCCTGAAGAGCGAGTATTCAGACGGAAGATCTTTCCGTATCCATTGAGGGATGCAACGCCTTCCTGGATGCGAGCTCCACCGGAGTCATTAATTCCAATCAGTGGAATTCCTGACTTCAATGCGAAGTCTGCAATCTTTACAATCTTTTCAGCGTGAACCTCTCCAAGTGAGCCACCAAATACGGTGAAATCTTGTGAGTACAAGGCGATTGGTCGTCCATCTACGGTGGCAGTTCCGATGATGACACCATCGCCGTAAGGGCGATTCTTCTCCATTCCAAAGTTCTGCGCGCGGTGGCGAGCAAACTCATCAATTTCAGTAAATGAATCTGGATCAACGAGCATCTCAATGCGTTCGCGCGCGGTCTTCTTTCCCTTGACGTGCTGTTTTTCAACGGCGCGGGCAGAACCTGCATGGACGGCTTCATCAATTCGAGCGCGGAGGTCTTCAATTTTTCCGGCGGTGGTATGTAGATCATGGCTCATGCGCTTAAGGTACTAGCCGTGGGTACTGATGCGCCAAGAGCGCCACTAGATAAGAAGCGCATATCGCAGGAAATCTCGCGGTACTGGCGGGTAAGCGTGGTTGAAGTCACCGGCTCAACACAAGACGATTTATTTCAACTCGCAAGTAGCGGAACCGCGATTCCAAAAACTATTCTGGCAAGTGAATTTCAATCAAGCGGTCGCGGAAGATTAGATCGCACATTTGAAGCGGCACCGCACTCTGCACTTACTTTTTCAATCTACATCGAGCCCAAGGTTGATAAAGAAGAGTGGTCTTTCTTAACACTTCTTGCTGGCCTCAGTGTTCACGAAGCACTTCATACCTTAGATCCTCAAACAGTTGTCGGAATTAAATGGCCCAATGATCTTTTAATTGGCGAGAAGAAGTTTGTCGGAATGATTGCTCAAGCAACTGCGAAGGGAGTCGTTCTAGGAATTGGAATAAATGTCGGTATGACTAGTGAAGAGCTACCAGTCGAGAGTGCGACGTCACTTGCAATTGAGGATTTCTTAGAGCTCGATCGAAATGTGATACTTGCATCGATTATCAACCACTTTGAAATCAACCTTGAGATGTGGGAGAACGACAAGAGTTTCCTTGCCGAATACCGAGCGGCATCCACGACTATTGGCAGTAGCGTCGAAGTGACTCTTCCAGATGGTGAAATTATCAAATCTAAGGCACTCGACATCTCAAATGCTGGCGCGCTCATACTTGAGAGCGGTCGCGAAGTGACAGTTGGGGATGTCGTTCATCTACGATAGGCCAGTGAGTAATCGCTTCCCGCGCGTTGGAGTCATTGGAGCAGGACAGCTTGCTCGAATGATGGTTGCACCTGCAACTGCGCTCGGAGTTGATCTACTGCTCTTCGCGCAAGATACACACGATTCAGGCGCACAAATAACTCACCACGTGGTTGGTGACTACACCAACCTTTCTCAAGTACTCGATTTTGCTCGTCAATGTGATGTGGTCACTTTTGAACATGAATTGATCCCACTATCTGTGATTAAAGGCCTCGAGGCAGAGGGCATCAAGGTTTATCCACCTTCATCTGCATTTGTATTTTCGCAAGATAAGGCGGCAATGAGAGAGAAACTCGCTTCATATCCTGCACCGGATTCACAAGTAATTTCCAACTCTGCTGAGGTTAAAGAATTTCCGGTGATTGCCAAATCAATAAGTGGGGGATATGACGGCCGTGGAGTCTGGAAAGTTGATTCAAGCGCGCAACTAGAAGAAATCCTTAACCACACGACACCTTTGCTCATCGAGGAGCTTGTACCTTTCGATACCGAAATCTCTGTCATGGTTGCACGTTCTCCTCATGGCCAAGCAACCTCGTGGGCGCCGATAGAAACAGTGCAGCAGGATGGCATTTGCATTATGACCATTACTCCTGCCCAGAAGATTTCGGCAGTCGTTGCTGAGGAGGCCCAGAAGCTCGCACTTGAAATCGCACAAAGTGTCGGAGTAGTGGGCGTGATGGCCGTTGAAATGTTCGTAAAGGGCGATCAGTTATTTATCAACGAACTTGCGATGCGCCCACATAACTCAGGACATTGGTCAATCGAAGGCTCTGTGACATCTCAATTTGAGCAGCATTTACGTGCGATTTTAGATCTCCCACTTGGAAGTCCAGCGATGAACCACAAATTCGCGGTGATGGGAAATGTTTTAGGCGGCGAGAAGACCGATATGTATCGCCCCTATCTTCATCTGATGGCGCGCACGCCGACTCTGCACTTTCATCAATATAAGAAAGATGTGCGCCCTGGGCGCAAGATTGGCCACGTTACCGCTTGTGGTGATGACCTTCTACACTTAACCCAAGAAGTTCAGCATGCACGCGACTATATGAGCGGAGTAATTGATGAGTAAAGATGTGGCAATCATTATGGGATCAGATTCTGATTGGCCAGTAATGGAAGCTGCCGCGATTGCTCTCGATTCATTTGGAATCTCTTACACAGCAGATGTCGTTTCAGCTCATCGCATGCCAGAAGAAATGGTGGATTTTGCAAAGACGGCAGCCTCAAAGGGTTACAAGGTAATCATCGCCGGTGCCGGCGGTGCTGCACATCTACCAGGAATGGTTGCATCTCTCACTACGCTTCCTGTTATTGGAGTCCCGGTTTCATTGAAGAATTTAGATGGAATGGATTCACTACTATCTATCGTTCAAATGCCAGGGGGCGTACCAGTTGCAACTGTCGGCATCGACAACGCAAAGAATGCCGGAATCCTTGCGGCGCGGATTATTGGTTCTGCAGATCATGAAGTCGCTAAGAAGATTGAAGCTCAGCTATCCGAACTCTCTGATGAGGCAAAAGCAAAGGGCGCTCAATTGAGCGCCCGTCGCAACCAAAAAACTGGTTTTTAATTAATCAGTTCGACCTAGTGCGTGAACGCGCCATCCAGCGTTACGCCAGAGGTTGCGATCCAACATATTGCGGCCATCAATCAGGAACTTACCTTTAACGAGCTGACCAATAACTGATGGATCTAACTCGCGATATTCCTTCCACTCAGTTAAGTGCAAGATTGCATCTGCACCCTTGACTGCATCTACTACCTTCTCGGCATAGTCGAGGTTAGGGAAGCGCTTACGCGCAGGTTCAATTCCCTTTGGATCGTGGACAACAACTTGGGCACCTGCAGCAGATAACTGAGCTGCAATATCTAGCGCCGGGGAGTCGCGCACATCGTCACTATCTGGCTTAAATGTCGCGCCGAGAACAGCGATCTTGTACTGCGTTAAATCTTCAGAGAGATCTGCGCGAACAACATCAATTACGCGCTGACGTGCACGTAAGTTGATGTTATCGATTTCGCGCAAGAACTCGAGCGCCTGGTCTGCGCCAAGTTCTTGTGCGCGCGCCATAAATGCGCGAATATCCTTAGGAAGACATCCACCACCGAATCCGATACCAGCTTGCAAGAAGCGATTTCCAATTCGAGGGTCATAACCAATTGCCTTTGCAAGAACTGTGACATCTCCACCAGCTGCTTCACAGACTTCAGCCATCGCATTGATGAAAGAGATCTTTGTTGCCAAGAATGAGTTTGCTGCCACCTTTACGAGTTCGGCAGTTGGAAGATCTGCGCGAATCCAAGGAGTGCCGAGCGCGATAACAGGTTCATACACTTCTTTCAGAATCTCTTCTGCGCGATCATTGGCCACACCAACGACGAGACGGTTTGGTGTCAGCGTATCTTCAACGGCGAAGCCTTCACGAAGGAACTCAGGGTTCCAAGCAAGATCTGCTTGCGGCGCATGTTCAGCCAAGTAATCATGGAGCGCCTGGGCAGTACCGACCGGGACAGTGGACTTACCTACAACAAGTGCGCCATCTTTTAAGTGCGGAGCAATTGCTGCAACCGAAGACTTCACATATGTAAGATCTGCGGCAAGTCCATCTTTGCTCTGCGGTGTGCCTACGCAAATAAAGTGAACGTCGGCATCTGCAACTGCAGAGAAATCTGTGGTGAATGTAAGGCGCCCAGTCTTCACCTCTGCTGCGAGCAATGTATCGAGACCTGGCTCGTAGAAGGGAAGCTCACCCTTTTGGAGGAGCTCGACCTTGTGAGGGTCGGTATCGATACCGACAACTTCAAATCCGAGAGATGACATACATGCAGCGTGCGTTGCGCCGAGGTAGCCGCAACCAATGACTGAGAGCTTTAACTTCATGCCCGCGAGTCTATTGCAGAAGCCTTATTTATTTGATGCGCAAGGATTCTCTGCTGCGGTATGTGTCTTAAATTTATCGATTGTTGACGTGGTAGGCGAGGCTGACGGTGATGCAGAAGACTTCTTACTCGTCACGGCATCGACTAGCGCGGTGTCATTCTTAATGCGACTCCAGAGATCTGGGGCGAGAACGTCATCCCAGATTACAACTGAGCCAAGACCCGGAAAGTGACCGTTGGGATCAGAGAGCGGAACAGTCATGGTGCGGACATTTCCGGATGAGAGATTACGCATCTGCTTGGCAAGAGTGAGCAGGTCATTCTTATTGACCCCTTCATCCATCTTTACCGTTGAAATCGTTGCTTGATAAAAACTTGCGAGCTTGAGCGGATTGAGAAGTGTTCCCGATGAAGTTGCCTTACGAATAATTGCGGAAACAAATTGTTGCTGACGTTCCATACGTCCGATATCGCCGCGTCCATCGAAGTCGCGAGTACGTACATATTTCAATGCCTCGACACCATCGAGAAGGTGGCTACCGGCTGACATAACAAGGTGGCTCTTCGGGTCATTGATATTAACTTTGGAACACACCTGAATTCCACCTAGTGCATCAACTACTCCAACAAAACCGGCAAAACTAACTTCTACATAGTGATCGATTTTGAGTTGCGTCTTCGCTTCAATGGTTTGAATAAGAAGTGGCGCTCCGCCGAATGCGAAGGCAGAGTTAAGTTTGCCCGGGCGTTCTGGAATCTGGGTCTTTCCATCTTGACTCAAGTGCGCTGGAACATTGACTAACGTGTCGCGAGGAAGAGAGACAATGTAAGCAGCATCGCGACTCTTGCTGATATGAACTAGCAACATTGTGTCTGAACGTCCACCTGCGGCAACATTGACTCCACCGACGCGAAGCATCTTCAATTGCTCCTTAGTAAGCCCTGCGCGATTGTCAGAACCAACAACGAGATAGTTGAGTGCTGAGTTAACTTTCTCAGGGCGGTTTGAAAGCCCGGCGAAGACATCGACGCGAGAAATCTGACCGCTGATCTGTCCAAGCCCAAGCCAGGTGAGGGCTGATAGGGCGACAACACCAATAGAGATTGATGTAATAATTCGAATCGCGCGAGTTGATTTCACATGCGCAGGGTACTTGAACGATAGCGTTACGGGGTTATGACGACACAGGTGAAAGAGACGTTAGGTGGCTCACCGCTGCCGATGGTCTCGGTAATTCTTCCGATTCTCAATGAAGAACACTATTTACGTGAGACGGTGCGCTCGATTCTCTCTCAGGATTATCGCGGTCAATTCGAAGTAGTTCTTGCAGTCGGCCCATCACATGATCAAACAGAAGCAATTGCCGATCAGCTTCATAGTGAAGATTCCCGAATAATTGTCGTAGAAAATCCAACCGGTCGCACCGCTGCCGGGCTCAATCTCGCATTAACTGCGGCCAAAGGTTCAATCATTGTTCGTGTTGATGGCCATGCTCAAATTCCTTCTGATTACATCTCCATTGCAGTTGAATTACTTGCCAAGACGGGCGCAGTCAATGTTGGTGGAATGATGGCCGCAGTCGGAGTAACTCGATTTGAGAAGGCTGTTGCCGGTGCAATGCGAAGCCCACTCGGTGTTGGCGCATCGCGCTTCCACACTGGAGGCGAAGCTGGTGAGGTCGATACCGTCTACCTCGGGGTCTTTAAAAAGGTTGCACTCGTTGCGATTGGCGGCTTTGATGAGCGATTCACACGAGCACAAGATTGGGAACTGAACTTTAGATTGCGCGCTGAAGGTGGAGTTGTCTACTTTGATCCGCGCCTGCAAGTTACATATCGCCCGCGACCTTCTATCGCAAAGTTAGCGAAGCAGTATTTCGAATATGGACGTTGGCGTCGGGTTGTATCTCGCCGACATAAAGGCACCATCAATTATCGATATCTTGCACCACCCGTTGCGCTCTCTGGTTTTGTAGCATCGCTATTTTTGGGATTGGCTTTGAATTCAATCTTCATAATTCCAGCAGCTATCTACATGATTTTTGTTGCCGGTGCCTCAATTGCAATCGCTCGTTCATTAATCCAGTACATCTATTTATTGGCTGTGATTCCTACAATGCACTTCGCGTGGGGTGCGGGGTTCATCACTTCTCCGAAGACTCTCGTGCCGGCAGACGAATAACTATCCTCAGGCTGGGGTAATCTTCCCCATATGAGTCAGCCGGTAGTTGTATATGAGCCATTTAAGGCTGGCCTTCCACCGATGCGCGAATATCTGCGCCAGCTTCGCCATCGCCGCGCATTTATCTCTGAGTTCGCACGTTCGATTCTGCGCGAACAGAATTACGGATCAGCTTTCGGTCAGTTGTGGTTGATTCTTAACCCACTTCTCTTGGCGAGTGTTTATTACCTACTTATCTTTGTCATTGGTGGCAAGGCGGATACAACTCGATTCGGCCATCTCACCGCAACGCTCTTTCTCTTCTATCTCATTGCAAATAGTCTCTCCGAGGGCGCTAAATCAATTACCTCGGGTCAGCGACTCATCCTTAACACTTCTTTTCCGCGAATCATGCTGCCGATTTCTGCTGTAGTAGTCGCGCTCTTTAGATTTATTCCAACCTTGATCGTCTCATTTGTAATACATGCGATTCTGCGTTTGCCGTATTCGTGGGAGATGCTCTGGGCGATTCCGATTCTGATGATTGCGGTAGTACTCGCCTTTGGTCAAGCAATTCTTATTTCGTGTATCAATGTCTATTTCCGAGATATCTCAAGCATGATTCCGTATCTGACGCGAAGCCTGCTCTACCTCTCGCCGATTCTCTTTGAGGCTGGCAAGATTTCACATTCAATCAAGAAATTTGAAATCCTCAATCCAATTTTCTATCTCTTAGACTCATGGTCTCGAGTCATGGTGCATGCAGAAGCGCCAACCGCAAAGGGAATGCTCCACGCATCTATCTTTGCCTTCACAATCTTCTTTGTTGGAACGTACTTCTTCTTAGCTAGGGAGCGTGATTTCGCTGTCCGACTCTAGCCATGAGCACACACGGGGCTCCATCGCCGTCTCAGTTCAAAATCTTGGACTGACATATACAACTTCAATCGATAAGAAGCCAACGCTTAAAGCACGATTGAAATCTCTCGGTCGTGGAAAGAAATTCACCCGCAGAGTTGAAGCTCTCAATGGCGTAACTCTCGATGTTCATTACGGAACCGTCCTTGGAATTATTGGTTCTAATGGCGCAGGTAAATCATCTTTGATGCGAGTAATTTCTGGAATCGTTCCGCCGACCAAGGGACGAGTCGAGGTCTATGGAAGTGTCAGTACTTTGCTTGCACTCGGAGTTGGATTTAATCCAGCGATGACCGGTCGTGAAAATGTTTATCTCGGTGGCCTCGCTGCCGGAATGTCACAGGCAGAAATTGATGGAAAATTTGAGGCAATTGCTGCATTTTCCGAACTCGGCGATGCGATTGATGCTCCGATGCGCACCTATTCATCTGGCATGTTTGCGCGTCTTGCATTTTCAGTTGCAGCAATTGTCGAGCCAGATATCTTGATTGTGGATGAAGCCCTCAGCACTGGTGATGCAAAATTTAAAGAGAAATCTCTCAATCGCATGAAGGAACTTCGCACTGCAGATCGCGCACTCATTCTTGTTAGTCACGCACTCGCCACAATTGAAGAGCTGTGCAATGAGGTGATCTGGCTAAATAAAGGCCAGTTAATGGCACGTGGAAAGCCGGCAGAAGTTATTGCTGAGTACCAAAAGTTTATGAACGTCGGAAAGAGCGCATCATCTGATGAGGATGTTTAAGAACACCCTCGCCACACTGGCTGCAATCACCGCTCTCTCTTTTTCCCTTCTCACTCCTTCACAGGCAGCATCTACAGTTCCGACAACCTTTGCCTTCACTGGTGCGGGGTATGGACATGGCGTTGGCATGAGTCAGATTGGCGCAAAGGCGCGCGCCCTTGCAGGTGAGAGCGCCACTGCAATTGTTAAGTATTACTACAAAGATGTCGAAGTTCTGCCAGTGGTAGATACCGCAACAATCAGAGTCAATATTGGCCATGCTCTGAAATCAGCTACCTTTACAACTACATCGATTGGCACTTCACTGCAATTATTTTCCGATGACTTTATCGTTGGAAATGTAGGAAATAAGAAGAAGCTGACTCTCACAGTTGCAGCGGATCAGAAAAATATTCAAGGATTCAACACTTCGATACTTACACTTAAGTGGAGCGGGGGAGCCACACCAGTCGTAACATTTGGCAGCGATCGCTATCGATATGGATATATCCAAATTCGAGTTGTAAAAGGCGCGCTTGAGATCACAAACTCCTTGGCACTCCATGATGAATACCTATTAGGTATTAGCGAGATTGCATCAAATTGGCCTACGGCGACGCTAGAAGCGCAAACTATTGCTTCACGAAGTTATGCCCTATCAAAGATGGGTAGCATCAAAGCTTCCTGTGACTGCCACCTTTATGCACATATCGCCGATCAAAACTTTGTTGGATTTGCAAAAGAGTCTGAGGCGAAGATTGGCCAACTATGGCGCGCAGCAGTTTTGAATACCGATATTGATAGCTCGACCGGGTTAGCAATTCTCAGCGGTGGAAAGCCAATTCAGGCCTACTTCTTCTCTTCATCGGGCGGGGCAACACAAAGCTCTGCTGATGCTTGGGGTGGAGCAACTTCATATACCCAAAGCGTTTCGGATACAGCAAGCGTCAATGTCACTCTCAACCCACGATTTGCATCATGGAGCGCATCAACAACTCAAGAATTAGTTTCAGCAGCTTTTGGATTGTCGGATGTGGCCACTCTTGAAATTATCGCTAGAAATTCCGCAGGTGCAGTAACGTGGATAAAGGGAACTTCATCAACGGGTGCATCGAAAGTGCTTCGCGGAGATACCTTCAGAAGTCGAGTGAAGTTACCATCACCATGGTTTATGCCAGTTAGTTAGCGTGTAAGACTGAATTAAGTCCGCCCCAGGTACCTGTTCGCATCACAACTTCAAGTCCACCGGTCAATGAATTGCGACGGAATAAGAGATCATTGGCACCTGAAAGCGTTCCTGCTTTTACTACCTCACCATCAGGAAGTGTGACTTTTGCTGCCGCTGTAATGTAAGTCCCAGCTTCGATTACACAATTATTTCCGAGTGAAATTCCAAGACCAGAGTTGGCACCAAGTAAGCACTTCTCGCCAATCGAAATAACTTCTTTTCCGCCACCACTGAGCGTTCCCATAATTGATGCGCCACCACCGACATCGGTGCCATCGCCAACAACTACTCCAGCAGAAATGCGACCTTCAACCATCGATGCGCCGAGAGTTCCGGCATTGAAGTTAACGAATCCCTCATGCATGATTGTTGTGCCAGCGGCTAAATGTGCCCCAAGGCGCACGCGATCAGCATCAGCAATTCGTACACCAGATGGAATTACATAATCGACCATGCGTGGAAACTTATCAACGCTATAGACCGTGACACTTCCGTACTTTGCTTTCAACTTTGCACGAGTGAGTTCGAAACCTTCAACTGCGCATGGTCCCACTGAAGTCCAGACCACATTAGCGAGCAATCCAAAGATTCCATCGAGCGATTGACCATGTGGTTTTACAAGTCGATGTGAAAGTAGGTGAAGTCGAAGGTAAGCATCTACCGCGTCTTTTGGCGCTTCTACCAAGTCGATCTCAATGGAAACGATCTTACGAGTGATGCCGCGATCTGCATCAGGAGTTGCAAGTGCGACTAATGATGCATCAGGTTCGCCGGCAAGAGCGCCGAGTGCAGGAGCTGGAAACCAGACGTCCAAGACTGTACTACCTGCAAGTGTTGCGATACCGTGACCGTGAGCCACATTGTTTGCATGAGATGACATAGGGCTAAGGATAACGGCAATTGCCCCTATCCTTACTCGCATGCGCATCGCGGTTTATTGCTCGTCATCTCCGACAATCGATTCTAAATTTATCGACCTCTCCTTCGAACTCGGCGCTGCAATCGCTGACGCCGGTGCAGATCTCGTATCTGGCGGTGGACACATTTCGTCCATGGGTGCAATCTCGCGAGGTGCGCGTAGTAAGGGCGGAAAGACCATTGGAATTATTCCGCAGAAACTCGTCGATATTGAATTTGCAGATCACGATAGCGACGAACTCGTTGTGGTTGATTCGATGCGTACTCGTAAGGGAAAGATTGAAGAGCTAGCGGATGCTTTTATCGCCCTTCCCGGCGGGCTAGGTACGCTAGAAGAGCTTATTGAAATCTGGGTTGGTCGCTACCTTGGATTCCATAACAAGCCGATAGTAATCCTCGATCCCTATGGAGTTTATAAAAAGTTGCATGAATTAGTAATTGACTTAGAAGAGCAGAAATTTGTTAAACCAGGAATGCGCGAGTTAGTGCTCTGGGCTACGACAGTCGAAGAGACGATGCAATTTATTAAGAGTCACAATGCGAAGTAATCACAATGCGAAGTAATCACAATGCGAAGTAATAACATTGCAATCTCAACTCTGATTAATGCACCAGCAGAGAAAGTATGGGCAGCTATTGCTGATTGGCAGAGCCAAGGCGAGTGGATGCTTCAAACAAAGGTGATTCTCAAGAGCGAAATCTCTGAAGGTGTTGGTGTAAAGATTGAAGCCTTTACCGGGCCTTTCTATAAGTCTTATCCGCGATTTAAGTTTCTGGGACTTCTCGATCTTATGGAGGTAACGCTCTGGGAACCTCCCCATCGTTGCGATGTCATTCACTATGGAAAAATCCTTAAAGGTTCTGGGACTTTTGAAGTAGTTGCACTCGATGGCGGACATACAACTTTCCACTGGTCAGAAGAAATAATTGCGCCGTGGCCGCTCTTTATAGCGGTCAAACCTTTCCTTTGGATAGGCGTAAAGATTTCTCTCGCCCGATTTGCTCGTCTACTGGAGTAATCTCTATTCCTATGAGCGCCCCTCAGACAATCACAGAGCTGATTGCTTCGTTACCTGAGGAAGAGCGCATCATCTTGACTCTTCACTACTTACGAGGAAAAAGTTCAGATGAGATTGCAACAATGTTGGGTGTTCCCGAGAAGTCAGTCGCAACTCTCATCGAAACAGGTAAACGGCGAATAACCGGCCAACTCGGCCTCTGATTACGCATGATTTCGACCGTTATCGCGCATATTCCGATTTCCGTTAGTGGGGTCTAATGCGGGATACTTATCCCATGGCAGCAATGAAACCCCGCACTGGCGATGGCCCAATGGAAGTAACGAAGGAAGCACGTTCCCTCGTTATGCGAATCCCACTTGAAGGTGGAGGACGCCTGGTAGTTGAGCTCAATCCTCAGGAGGCAAATAACCTCAGCGCAGCGCTTGAAGCCGCAGTAGCCCTTATCAAGAAGTAAGGCCATCGTAAAATTCTCAACCAAGTAAGCCCAGATCTCGATTCACTTCTCGGTGGTGATGTTCTAGCCCTCGGATTTATTAAGAATCAAGCTGGTGAAATTTCTTTCCTTGGCAAGAGTTCACTTATTTCCGCGATCGAAAAATTCTTTGATATCAACCTCATTGATGAGGTCTCATTCTTCTCACCCGCAGGAAAGCCCGGCGAACTCTTTGAAATTCCGGTTCTTCATGATGAGACTGAGATAGATCGCCTCTACCTCGTAGCTCTTGGTGATGAGTCATTAAAAGATTATCGTGCCGCTGGCGCAGCGCTCGGACGTAAAGTTCGGGGTAAGGCGCTCAATCTCATCTCGCTCCTTCCAAGAAAGAAGAGTGAAGTCAAAGCACATGCAATCTCGCTAGTACTCGGTGCATATACCTGGAACCTAAAAAGTTCAGCCCCAGCTGAAATACCAACTTTCTCTATCGCAACCGATGAAGTTGATGCGCTCGCCGAAGCATCATCTATTGCCGAAGCACTTGTGATGACACGAGATTTGATTCATACCCCTTCTAATATTAAGAATCCATTGTGGATGGCTCAGCAGGCGAAGAAGGTTGCAGATAGTAAAGGTCTCGCGATTAAGGTTTTAGAAGGTAAAGAGATTGCCGCCTTTGGTGGGCTGGTCGCGGTTGGAATGTCATCGCCAAATCCAGGTCCTAGATTTATTGAAATTTCTTATCTCCCGAAGAAAATTGCAAAGTCAAAGGTCAAGGGAATATCTGCACTTCCTCATGTTGTCATCGTCGGTAAAGGAATCACCTACGACACTGGTGGGGTATCGCTCAAGCGTCCTTACGACATCATGGCTCCGATGAAGAGCGATATGGCTGGTTCGGCTGCAGCACTTGGTGCCATATCAGCCATCGCAGATCTCCAACCAAATATTCGAGTCACAGTTTTAATGATGTGTGCGGAAAATGCGCTCTCCGGTACATCACAACGCCCATCAGATATCGTCACACAATATGGCGGAACAACGGTTGAAATTAAAGATACCGATGCAGAAGGCCGGTTAGTTCTTGCTGATGGTTTGGCTTATGCCGATAAGAATCTTGATCCCGACTATCTCGTAGATATTGCAACGCTGACCGGAGCCGCAACTTTAGGGCTTGGTCGTCAATATGCGGCGATGTATACCCGCGATGCCAAATTAGCCCAACAGCTTTATCAGGTCGGAGATTTATCTGGCGATCGAGTCTGGCATATGCCACTTGTTGATGACTATGCAGATGCGCTTGAGAGCGATGTCGCAGATTTGAATCACGTCTCTAATAAGCGCCAATATTCTGCAGGTTCTGTCATCGGTGCGCTCTACCTTGAAAATTTTGTTGGTGACCGCAAGTGGGTCCACCTCGATATCGCTGGAACCGGCCGCTCTGAAACAGATTCTGGAGAAAATCCGAAAGGCGGCACCGGATATGGCGTCCGATTGCTCGTTGATTGGATATTGTCCCTCTCATGATTATTGATCCGCACTCCTACGCAGAGAGCTTTATTGCCGAGGATGCGATCAAAGTTGCGGCACGTGCTCGCGGAGTTGAAATCGGAACTCGCGATGTCACCCAAGGTGCCGGGGCATATCTCTCATTCTTAGCACAGTTGCTTAAGGCCCAATCAGTTGTTGAGATCGGTACTGGTTCTGGAGTCGGATCGCTCTGGTTGCTCGATGGAATGTTGAAATCCGGAACTCTTACATCTATCGATGACGAGATGGAACATAGTTCGATTGCAAAGCTCGCATTGGCAGAGGCTGAAATTGCTCCCGCACGTTTTCGACTTATTACAAATCCAGTAATGGAGGTGATGACCAAGCTGACTGATCGCGCATATGACTTAGTTATCTATCGTCACAATCCAGAGGACCTCACTTATGCAATCTCAGAGGCAGGGCGAATCTTGAGAAGTGGCGGAGTATTTGTTGTGGATAATTTCTTTGGCGGTAGTAAGGTCTCCGATCCAGCGCAGCGCGATCCAAAGACAGTTGCACTTCGCGAGGCAGGTAAAGCGCTTAAGGCTGATACCGATACTTGGTCAACATCACTTATTCCTGCCGGCGATGGATTGTTACTCGCGACGAAGTTGTAGGAAACTTACGCCATGAGCAATTACGGCCAAGGTCCTTGGTGGGTTCCACCGACACATCAGGGCAGAACCATCTCACTTCGCAATGCAGTTGTACTTGCCCTTATTGTGGGAGTAACAGCAGGCGTCTTCGGGGCCTCATCCACCGGTTCTATCTTTGGAATTTCAACGAAGATTGCTCGATCATCTTCGACTATTGAACGCCCGGCAGATTCCGTTGCCGGTATTGCTAAGCGAGTACTTCCATCTGTCGTCTCTATTGAGGCGCGTGAAGCAGATGGCGGAGCAACCGGATCAGGATTCGTTATTTCAAGTGATGGATACATCCTGACAAATAATCACGTTATCGCAGCTGCAGTCACTGGTGGCGGCACAATCACAGTCCGACTTCAAGATGGCACTTCTTACGATGCGACAGTTGTTGGCCGTGATACTTCATATGACTTGGCAGTTCTGCGCATCGCAAATCATGCACTGACCGCTCTCGTATTCGGAGATAGCGACAAAGTTGCAGTGGGTGATTCAGTACTCGCAATCGGATCACCGCTCGGCTTACAAGGTACCGTCACTCTCGGAATTATCAGTGCTAAAGATCGCGCGGTTACAGCCGGTGAATCAGCTTCAAGCAATTCATTTATCAATGCGCTTCAGACAGATGCTGCAATTAATCCAGGAAATTCTGGCGGCCCACTTGTCGATGCAACCGGTGCGGTAATTGGCGTTAACTCAGCGATTGCTACTTTGGGAACTTCATTTGGTTCACAGACAGGTTCAATTGGACTTGGCTTTGCAATTCCAATTAATCAAGCGCGCAAGACAGCAGAACAACTCATCAAGAACGGAAAAGCGACCTATCCCATCATTGGCGTTTCTGTTGATATGAGTGTTACTGGCAAGGGTGCACAAATTTCAAATAAGAGCACTGCAATCATGCCTGGTGGACCAGCCGCTAAGGGTGGCTTAAAGCCTGGCGATCTCATTACTGATTTTGATGGCCGTCCGATCACGAGTCCAGAAGAATTAATCGTTGCAGTCCGTGCGCACGATGTTGGTGATTCAGTAGTTCTGAAGTACACACGTGCAGGGAAGAGTTATGAAGTAACTCTCACTCTGACAGCCGGCAAGTAGAGCGCTAAGGTTCTCGCATGTTCTTCGATTTTGGTGCCGGCGAAATTATTGGCCTGGCGATTCTTGCAATGGTCTTGGTCGGTCCAGATCGACTTCCGCAATTTGCGGTCGAGGCGGCTAAGGTAATTAAGAGACTTCGCGCACTTGCAACGACTGCTACCAATGAATTGAAAGAGAATCTCGGTCCAGGTTTTGAAGATCTCAAGCCCGCAGATCTCAATCCCAAGACCTTTGTGAAGAAACAGATTGAAGCAGTATTAGATGAGGGTGAGTCAACGCCAAAGGTGCGCCCCGAACATAAGATCGATCCTGATCTTCTATGAGCGATAACTCACTCATTCAGGAAGCTCTCTCTAAGGTTAATGACCCAGAGCTCCATCGTTCGATTACTGAACTTGGGATGGTGCAATCAATTGCACAAAATGGCTCCAACGTTGAACTCACTATTCTGCTGACGATTTCGGGCTGCCCTATGCGTGATCGCCTCACCAAAGATATTGAGACGGCAGTGCTTGCAGTTGCTGGTGTTGCCAAGGTTTCTATCGAATTCGGCGTAATGAATGAAGAGCAACGCGCAAATATCAAGAAACTCTTACGTAATGGCCGTGAAGCTTTTATCTCTTTCGCCCAGAAAGATTCACTCACCCGAGTAATTGGCGTCGCCTCAGGTAAAGGTGGTGTTGGAAAATCATCTTTGACCGCCAACCTCGCCGTCGCTGCCGCGCAGAAGGGGTTACGAGTTGGAATTCTCGACGCTGATGTCTACGGCCATTCAATTCCGCGCCTCATGGGACTCATTGGCCAACGTCCAACTGCAATCGATCAAATGTTTATTCCATTAGAGTCATATGGAGTAAAAGTTGTTTCGATGGAGATGTTTAAGCCCGAGCGATCTGATGCGATTGCCTACCGTGGTCCACTCTTACACCGCGTGCTAGAGCAACTCCTATCCGATGCTTACTGGGGAGATCTCGACATTCTCTTTATTGATCTCCCTCCTGGAACCGGAGATCTCGCAATCTCATTAGGCCAACTCATTCCAACATCGGAAATCGTGGTTATTACTACTCCGCAAATTGCCGCAGCAGAGGTTGCCGAAAGAGCTGGTCGAATTGCACATCAGATTCATCAACGTGTTATCGGTGTTATTGAAAATATGTCTGCCATTGCCTGTCCGCAATGCGGTGAAGAGATGGCGCTCTTTGGTACCGGTGGTGGAGAAGAGACCGCGCGCAGATTAACAACGCTGGTAGGTGGAGATGTTCCATTGATGGGTAAAGTTCCCTTTAATGTAGATCTTCGCGAAGGTGGAGATAACGGTGCGCCGGTGGTCATCAGTGCGCCTCAATCTGCAAGCGCTCAAGCAATTACAGAGATTGTGGAGAAGTTAGTTATACGCCAAGGATCTTTACTTGGAGTCAGACTCGGGCTTGCGTAACTCTTCAATAATCTCTTTTGCAACATCCTGCAGTTCGCTGCGCACGTAATCGCGAGTCGAAACATCACCGAGTGCGATGCGCAAACTTGCAAGCTCACGAGTGAGATATTCAGTATCTGCAATATTGCGATCACCACGTGCACGATCTTCATTGAGTGCGATGCGGTCACGGTCTGCCTGTCGATTTTGAGCAAGCAAGATAAGTGGTGCGGCATAAGACGCTTGTAACGAGAGAATCAAGGTAAGAAAGATAAAGGGATATTTATCCCAGCGCCATGATTCTGGTGCCAAGGTGTTCCAGAGGACCCAGAGCAATACAAATACAGTCATGTAGACCAAGAATCGCGCAGTTCCTAAGAAACGTGCGAAGCGTTCGGAGAGGCGACCGAAAGCTTCTGGGTCGTAGTTGGCGCGAAGAGATCGTCGCGTCTCGCGTGGAGTATCCAATCCATTATTACGTGCCATCTCTACACCTCCTCATCAAAGCTGGTATCAATATTTTCAAGGGCCGCAGTAGTTGCGGCAGAGTCACGGTGGTCGTGTCGCCAATTTTCGGGGAGCAAGTGATCGAGTACATCGTCCACCGTTACAGCTCCAAGTAAACGATCGTTTGCATCAATGACCGGCAATGAAAGCAAGTTATAGCTTGCTAAATACGATGCAACTTCATGGAGGGTCGCATCGGGATTTACACCTTGGGTATTTGTATCGACAATCGATCCGAGAAGCGTTGAGGGTGGTTCGCGAAGTAGGCGTTGGTAGTGAACCATTCCAATGAAGCGTCCAGTCGGAGTCTCCAATGGTTGGCGACAGATAAAAACTTGTGAGGCAAGTGCAGGGGAGAGCTCACTCTTGCGCACAGCAGCGAGTGCATCTGCAACCGAGTAATCGGCAGACATGACGATTGGCTCAGTCGTCATCATTCCACCTGCTGAGTAATCCTCGTAGGTCATCAGTCTCAGAACATCTTCGGCATCTTCTGGATCCATGAGTTCGATCAACTCTTGCGCACGTTCTTCACCGATTTCACGGAGTAAGTCGGCAGCATCATCTGGATCCATCTCTTCCAAAACATCTGCAGCGCGTTCGCCTTCGAGTTCTGCAAGAAGAGCGACTCGCTCTTGTTCATCCATCTCTTCAATAACATCGGCGAGGCGTTCATCATCGAGTGCGCGTGCGACTTCGACGCGACGCTTTGGAGATAAATCTTGAAGCACGGTCGCAAGGTCTGCTGGACGAAGTGTGCTCAGAGTTGCAAGGAGATGTGTTGCACCTTGATTTACTTCATTGCTTGCAAACCCAGTGAGCTCTTCCCACGCAACTGTTGAGGTTGCGCCCTTGCGTCGGAAGCCTTGGCCCTTACGCATAATGTGAACTTTGTTGATTAACCAATCACCATTACGGGAGAGCTCCATACCCATATCTTCAACAACAACGCTCTCGCCACTTTCGAGGATAGTGATGGAGCGATCGAGAAGATCTCCCAGAACTAAAATTTCACCGGTACGAGTCTCGAAACGGCGCATATTAAGAAGCCCGGTAATGACTACGGTTCCGGATTCGATGGAAGTCACACGAGTGATAGGAACAAAGACGCGACGTCGCAATGGAACTTCGACAACTAATCCAAGAATTCGTGGTGGTTGATTGTTAGAACGCAGGGTCGCGACAGCATCGCGCACCTTGCCAACTGGATCTCCATTGGGATCAAAGACAGCTGTACCTGCAAGGCGGGCGAGGAATACTCGATTCATTCCATTTCCGCTCATGAGGCCATCCTTTCGTTACATCGAGTCGAAGACTCAGGAGGTAAGGGTATCGGCTACCGTTACATCATGACTTCCACTTCTGGACCATCACGCGTAAATGCGGCGATAACAGATCTGCCAGGTAAATCAGATCTCGTCAGATTAGGGGTCGGAATCCTTGGAATTGGCTCATCTGGACCACTTATTGCCTTAAGCACAATGCCCATCCCGACGCTTATCTTCTGGCGAAATCTCGGCGGCTCACTCGCAACAATTCCATTTGCGCTGAAACATTCACTTGATCGTCGCGGTGCGAAGTGGTCAATTATTGCTGGCGTTCTATTAGCGCTTCACTTTATCGGTTTCTTTATGGCGATGCGGATGACGAGCGTTGCTGCCGGTACCGCGCTCGTTGCGCTACAACCAATTTTTGCAAGTATCTTCATCAAAATTTCTGGCGGCCATATTCCATCGAAGGCATGGTTTGGTATGGCAATTAGTTTTGCCGGAGTTCTCTTAATTTCTGGAATTGATTTCTCATTAGATCGGCGATCATTCGCTGGAGATATTGCTGCAATTGTCTCGGCCGCTCTCGCCGCGCTCTATGTAATGTCGGGTTCAGAAGCGCAGCAGACCTTAGAGACAACAAGCTACACCGCAATCTGTTATGCAATTTGTGCAGCGACCGCTTTTCCAATCGCTCTCTTCGGCGGGTATCAGATTATTCATTTCCCACTCCGCCAATGGTGGATTTTGCTCGCACTCATTGGCGGCGCGCAGATTCTTGGCCACTCAATGTTTAATTCCGCATTGAAACGTGTCTCACCGGCAGTTGTATCGTTGATCGTCTTCTTCGAAGTTCCAGTAGCGGCGCTACTTGCAAAGATATTTAGGATTGGAAATCAACCATCGGGTCTGATCATTCCAGGTGTAATTCTCATTCTGGCCGGATGCACGCTCGTGGTCTTGCGCACGAGACCGATTAAAGAATCTCCTACCGAGGTGGCCCCGCAATGATTGATCTCCATACCCATACAACTTTTAGTGACGGAACTGATTCGCCACTAGCACTTGTAAAGAAGGCTTCATCTTCTGGAGTGAGCGTTCTTGCAATCACAGATCATGATTCGACTGCGAGTTGGGAGGAAGCGAAAGCTGCACTCCACGGCGATCTGAAACTAGCGCTAGGCGCTGAGGTTTCTTGCCTTACGGAAGATGGAATAAGTGTGCATATGCTCGGTCTTCTCTTTGACGGAGGTAATCAAGCTTTGCAGCAGCTCCTCTCCGACTCTAGAGATACTCGAATTCCACGTATGAAGAAGATGATTGAAAATCTCCAAGGTGCTGGCTACCAAATCACACTTGAAGATGTAGAGGCATCAACGCCGGAAGGTGCAACGGTGGGGCGCCCACATCTTGCAGATGCACTTGTGGCGAAGAAAATAGTAAAGAGCCGCGATGAAGCATTCACAGAGCTGCTTCACAATGATTCACCCTTTTATGTCTCCCATTTTGCGCCAACGCCAGAAGATTCAATCCGAGCAATTCGAAGCGCCGGGGGAGTTGCGGTCATTGCACACCCTTTCGCATCACGACGCGGCCAGAGCTTAACCCCTGACTCATTTTCCTCCTTAGTCTCAGCCGGATTAAATGGAATTGAAGTTTTTCATCGCGACCAGAGCGAAGATGAACGCCAGCAGCTCATAGAAATTGCAGAGACTCTGAATCTCGTAATTACCGGATCTAGTGATTATCACGGAACCGGAAAGCTCAACCAACTTGGAGAGAACACCACTACTCAGGCAGAATGGGAACGTCTCGAATCGATGGCAGATCAAAGAAGGGTTGTCTCACGATGAACTCAGTAAGCGCAATCACCTTTGCAGTGCAATCGTTTGTCACCTTGCTCGTGATTTTTGATCCACCAGGGGCAACTCCGATTTTCTTAGCTCTGGTATCAGATAAAAATCAGCGCGAACGCACTCGTCTTGCCTGGCAGGCTGCCGGTGTATCGCTCTTTGTCATCGCAACCTTTGCGCTCTTTGGACGCTTCATTCTCAATTACATGAATGTCTCAATCGAAGCGCTTCAAGCAGCTGGTGGCTTATTACTTCTCTACGTCTCGCTCGAGCTTCTGACTGGCAAAGGAAATGAGAGCGCTACCGATGGAACCAATATCGGCATGGTTCCACTAGGCACACCATTACTAGCGGGGCCGGGAGCAATTGTTGCGACGATGATCTTTGTGCAGCAAGCTCATACACCAGAGCGCGTCGGCGGATTGATTATTGCGATTGTCGCAGTTCATCTCATTATTGGATTTGTACTAATGACATCAACACATGTATTGAAGTTAATTAAGGAGTCAGGTGTCACGTTGTTGGCACGTATCGCAGGCTTATTGCTCGCTGCGATTGCAGTACAGATGTTGGCAGATGCGATAAAGGTTCTTTCGAACTCTTAAATAATTAGCAACAGCGATTAATCAGCGATGCGCTTTGTCCGGGTTCGCACACGTGCACTTTTTTCGCGAGGAGCCTTTTCGATTGGTGCCTTATCAATGTGCGCCTTTGAAGGGGGAACAGATTTACGTGTAGGGCGATCACTCTTTGGCGCCGCCTCGACCTTCGCCGCAGCAATCATTCTTCCGCTAGATCCTGCCGGGATATGCATCGCCTCAAAGAAGTGATCCGATGAAGAGTATGTCTCAAGTGGCTCAGGTAATCCGAGTTCGAGCGCAGTATCGATCATCTTCCAACGAGCGAGTTCATCCCAATCGACAAAGGTGACTGCAATGCCATCGGCACCTGCGCGTGCGGTACGACCAATACGGTGAACGTAAGTCTTCTCATCTTCCGGACATTGATAGTTGATGACGTGGGTAATTCCATCAACATCGATTCCTCGCGCCGCAACATCAGTTGCAATCAAGACATCGCGCTTGCCGGATTTAAAGTCATTGAGTGCTTTTTCACGAGCGGTTTGACCGAGATCGCCATGGATTGATGAGGCGCGGAAGCCACGTTCGATTAAGTCATCTGCAGTTTTCTGCGCAGTGCGCTTGGTGCGGCAGAAGACAATTGTTGGTCCACGTCCATCTGCTTGGAGAATTCGGGCGAGCATTTCAATCTTATCGAGGGCGTGCGCGCGGAATACATGTTGCTCAATGCGGGCAACAACGCGGCCTTCATCCTGCGAATCTTGGGTGCGAATATGTACCGGTTGATTCATGAATCGGCGAGCGAGGGCGATGATGTCGCCAGGCATAGTTGCTGAGAACAACATGGTCTGCTGACGTGCAGGTGTAGAAGAGAAAATCTTTTCAACATCAGGTAGAAATCCTAAATCGAGCATCTCATCTGCTTCATCGAGGACAACTCGAGTAACTTTGCCGAGTTTTAACTTTCCTTGCCGATAAAGATCGAGGAGGCGTCCAGGTGTTCCGACCACAATCTCGACGCCATTTTCAAGGGCTTCAATCTGAGGTTCGAAGGCACGACCACCATAAACGGCGAGGGTGCGAATTCCACGATTAGATGAGAGCTCTTCAATATCTTTTGTGACCTGCACGCAGAGTTCGCGAGTTGGAACAACGATAAGAACCTGTGGCGCACCTTGTGCATCAAGAGTTGCCCACTCAACATCGTTAGGTGCAATCACGCGCTCGATTACGGGAACTCCAAAGGCAAGAGTCTTTCCGGTACCGGTCTTCGCCTGGCCGATTACATCGCCATCTGCAAGAGCAATCGGAAGAACCATCTCTTGGATTGCAAAGGGTGCGGTGAAGCCATGTTGATGGAGAGCTTCAATCGTCTCCTTACGGAGAGGAAGCTCTGCGAAAGTGATACTCACTTAGTTGGCGCCGAAACCAACACGACGTTCGACTGGCTCACCGATTTCGATATAGCCAATCTTCGCCGCCGGAACCACAATCTCGTGGCCACGAACGTCAGTCAAGATAAGAGGTGTATTTCCAGCGAGAGCTGCGGTTACCGCGCTCTTGATTTCAGCTGGAGTGGAAGGGCACTCAAATGAAAGCTCGCTTGCGACATCTGAAACAGCGATGCGAACCTGTGATGCTTTTTCGTTCTTCTTGGTGCTCATGGCGCCATCTTATTGGTTAGAGCTCAGTGCGGGGAAATCCAGAGATTCCACGCCACATGAGGTTCTCAACAAGATCCATCGCCTGCTGACGAGTGAGCTTGCTATCGCGCTCAAGCCAATGGCGCGCTGTCACCTGGGTATATCCAATCAGGCCGATTCCAAGAAGCATCGCGGCTTCTTTTGGAAGTCCGGTGTCATTGGAGATGACGCCACTGACTGCTGCGGCGCAGTCATATGTCATGCGATTAAGGCGCTCGCTTACCTGCGGTTCAACGCTCATATCGCTCTCAAAGAGGAGACGGAAAGCTTCACCTTCATTTTCAATAAAACTAAAATATGCATCTATCGTCGCATGAACGCGTTGCGCGTTATCAAGGGTAGAAGAAATTGCCTTTTGAATCTCATAGACCAATGAGTCGATATGGAGATCGAGTACTGCGAGATATAAATCTAACTTTGATGGGAAGTGCTGATAAAGCACAGGTTTGCTGACACTTGCGCGGTCTGCAATCTCATCCATCGCGGCAGAGTGATAACCAGCGGCTGTGAAAACTTCGAGGGCAGCGCTGAGAAGAATTGCGCGACGTTCATCACGAGGAAGTCGTGCTTTCTCACGCGAATTGTTTGCATCTGTTGTACTCATTGCGCAGATGGTACTAGTTTGCGATACCAATTGGCGAGGGCGAGATGATTACGGCAGAATTACCGTATGAAGACCCCACCGCTCGTTACGCCAGGTCCAGCTCTGACGGTTGATGAAGTTCGTCGATATAGCCGCCACTTAATAATTCCTGATGTGGCGATGGCAGGTCAGCAGCGGATGATGAATGCAAAGGTCCTCTGTGTCGGTGCCGGCGGGCTCGGATCTCCGGCGCTGATGTACTTAGCGGCAGCTGGAATCGGAACTCTCGGAATTGTCGAATTCGATACCGTTGATGAATCCAACTTGCAGCGCCAGATTATCCATGGCCAATCCGATATTGGTAAGAGCAAGGCACAATCTGCTCGCGAAAAAATTGCGGAAATCAACCCATATGTAAAAGTGATTACACATGAGGTCCGACTTGATAATTCAAATGTCTTAGAGATTTTTGCACAGTACGACATCATTGTTGATGGCACAGATAACTTTGCAACTCGTTATTTAGTGAACGATGCCTGCGTTCTTTTGAAGAAGCCATATGTATGGGGCTCGATCTATCGTTTCGACGGACAGGCATCAGTCTTCTGGGCGGAGTACGGACCTTGTTATCGCTGCCTCTACCCAGAACCACCACCTCCAGGAATGGTTCCAAGCTGCGCTGAAGGCGGCGTACTCGGAGTTCTCTGCGCGACCATCGGTTCTATTCAAACAACTGAGGCAATCAAGGTCTTAACTGGTGTCGGCGAATCACTTATTGGTTCGCTCATGATTTACGACGCGCTTGAGATGAGCTTCCGCAAGGTAAAGATTCGTAAGGATCCTAACTGCCCCATCTGCAGCGAAAATCCACGTCAGACCGCCCTGCTTCCAGATTATGAAGCGTTCTGCGGAACTCTCTCTGATGCAGCTCAA